>CANCAO010000227.1 GCA_947374105.1 Comamonadaceae bacterium
TTCATGGGGCACCTTTGTTCGCGTTAGGACTGTTGCTATCGGACAAGCGCTCAAGCAGGGCATCGACCCGTGCGCGTGCCGCACTCAGGCGAGATTTGAGTGAATCACGCTCACTCGTAAGAGACGCCAGTTGTTCGGCCAGCAGGGTGTTGGTGCGTTGTAGTTCTTCATGCCGAAGCAGCAGCCGATCAACGCGTTCAGCAATTTGTTCAATGGGATGTGGGTGAGACATGGCGTACGCATTGTAGGGTTTACGCAAGGATCCCAAAGTAAAATCAAAATTGTTGGTGCTCGCGGTGTGGTTCACACGCCGCAGTTCAACGGGAAGCAGGAGGGTCGGGTCGCTCAACGCGGCTCAAGACTTCACCTGCGCTGCCCCCGCAACGGTCAGTGGACGAATCTCTCGATTCCGCTTTCATCAATCTGCCACTGGGTGCCTTGAACAAGCACCTGGGAAGGCGATGAAGGTCGCTCCACCAGCCCGGATACCGGCCAACAAAGTGGTTGCGCGCCCGCGTGCGACCGTAACGCTCAGGCCCTGGCGGGGAAGCCGGGGAGGGCTGTCGTCGCTTGCTTTGCCTCATGAAAAAATCACTGTCTAAATTTTTGCCTTCTGTGACCTCGGCGCGCTGTGCCTTGCTTCCCTTGGCTTTGGCTTCAGTCTTTCCCTTACTAGCCCACAGCCAAACGTCTGCCCTGTTGAGTGAAACTGTGGTAACGGCCACCCGTGTGCCCCAGCCCTTGAGCCATCTGGTGGCCGATGTCAGCATCCTTGACCGCGACACCATCGAGCGCAGTGGTGCGGTTGGCTTGGCAGAAGTCTTGGCGCGTGTGCCGGGTATTGAGATGTCCCGCAGTGGCGGCCCCGGTTCGGCCACCAACTTGTTTGTGCGCGGTTCGGAGTCACGCTTCACGGCGGTGTTTGTCGATGGCGTGCGGATTGATTCTCAATCGACGGGTGGCGCGACCTGGGAAAACATTCCGCTGGCGCAAATTGAGCGCATTGAAGTCTTGCGCGGCCCCGCTGGCGCGGTCTATGGCTCAGACGCGCTCAGTGGCGTGATTCAGATTTTTACCAAACGGGGTGAGGGCGCATTTACCCCGTTTGTGGGCCTAGGTTTTGGCACTTATGGCACGCAAAAAGTCGAGACAGGCTTCAGCGGCTCGGATGGCCCCATCGACTACTCACTGGGCTTAGCCCGCCAGTCCAGCGACGGTTTTAATGCGCGCCCCACGGCCGTTCCTGTTCAAAATCCGGACAAAGATGGCTACACCCAGCAGTCGTTTAATGCCCGCATGGGTTTCCAGTTCAGCCCGGAGCACCGCCTGGAAGCCACAGCGCTGAGCAGCGACTTGAACTCCCAATACGACTCCGCTGCCAGTCTGAATCTGGACGACCGCAACCTGCGCTCGCTTCAGACGCTGGGCCTGAACTGGCGGGCGCAGTGGAGCGACATCTACAGCACGCGCATCAGCGTCACTGACTCGCGCGACCGATATGAAACCCGTCCGACGCCTTTTCTGTCGCTCACCCACCTAAATGGCTATTTGTTTCAGAATGAACTTCGCTTGGGAACGCACTTGCTGACCGCTGCGCTGGAGCGCAAGGTGGATCAGCTGGAAAATTCGAGCCTCAACCGGGAGCGCTCGCAAGATGCGCTGGCACTGGGCTACGGCTGGACCAGTCCCAAGCACACGGTGCAACTCAATGCACGGCAAGACCAGGACAGCGAATTCGGCACTCAAAACACCGGCAGCGCCGCCTATGCCTACGCGCTCTCGCCTCAGTGGCGGGCCAGCGCATCCGTGGGCAATGCGTTCAGAGCCCCCACCTTGTTTCAGCGCTTCGGCGAAAACGGCGTGGCGACCTTGCAGCCTGAAACCAGCCGCAATACCGAAATCGGCGTGCGTTACACCGACGGGGCCAGCAGTTGGGGTGTGGTGGCTTATCGCAACGCGGTCAGCAACCTTATTACTTTTGTCAGCAACCAAGGCACCTGCCTGAGCAACACGCCCCCCAAAATTGGGGCCGCCCCAGGCTGCTACTTCAATACCGCGCAAGCCGAGTATGTGGGCGTGACGCTGTCGGGCCATCAGCGCCGGGGCGATGTGGAGTTGCGCGCCTCGATTGACGTGCAAGACCCGCGCGATCAGTTGACCGGCAAGATGCTCACACGCCGCTCCAACCAGCACGCCACGCTAGGCATCAGCACCCGCATCAAGGGCTGGTCGCTGGGAGCGGAGACCCAACTCTCAGGCCTGCGCTATGACGACACGGCCAACACCACTGTGCTGCCCGGCTATGTATTGCTCAACCTGCATGCCCAAACCCGCGTTGCGAAAGACTGGACGGCACTGGTGCGCGTGGACAATGCCACCGACACGGTCTACCAGTTGGCCAACACCTACGCTACTACCGGGCGCACGCTGTATGTGGGCCTGAAATGGGAGCCGCAGCCGTCCCCTGCAAAATGAAGCCATGACTTCTCACTCGACCAACGCCATCACACCGCGCGCCATCACTTGCCCCGCCGTTCTTGTTGCCGCGCCGGCCTCCGGTCAGGGCAAGACCACGGTCACGGCCGCACTGGCCCGCCTGCACACACGCCAGGGGCGGCGCGTGCGGGTGTTCAAGTGCGGACCGGATTTTCTCGATCCTTTTTGGCATACGCTGGCCAGCGGCGCGCCCGTGCACCAGCTTGATTTATGGATGACCGGTGAGGCCGACTGCCGCGCACGCCTGGCGCTGGCCGCGCAAGAAGCCGATTTGATCCTGATCGAGGGCGTGATGGGCCTGTTCGACGGCGAACCCAGTGCCGCCGATCTGGCGCAGCGCTTTGGCTTGCCGGTTTTGACGGTCGTTGATGCCTCGGCCATGGCCGGCACTTTTGGCGCCTTGGCCTATGGCCTACAACACTACCGCCCCGGTCTGCGCATGGCCGGTGTGCTGGCCAACCGCGTGGCCAGCGAACGCCATGCGGGCATGTTGCAAAGCAGCCTGCGCGAGCCCGAGCAATGGCTGGGCGCGCTGATGCGCAACCCGGTCTTGACCCTGCCTGAGCGGCACCTGGGCCTGGTGGCGGCCACGGAGTTGACCGACGCGATGCAGCGCTTGGACGCTGCCGCTGATGCGCTGGCGACCACCGTATTGGGAAAAATGAGCATCGATGACTGGCAGCGTTGGTCTGTGGCGTTGACGTTTGAGGCTGCAACACAAGCCGCTGTCGAAATTACACCCTCCACGCCACTCATCGACACCGTTTTGCTAGGTCGTACCCTACAAGGCCTCACAGTGGCCGTGGCGCGCGACGCCGCCTTTTGCTTCATTTACGCCGCCAACATCGACTGCCTGCAGCAACTCGGCGCGAGCGTGGTTTATTTCTCTCCCCTGGCCGATAGCGTCTTGCCCCATTGCGACGCGGTCTGGTTGCCCGGCGGCTACCCAGAGCTGCACGCGGCAAGGCTATCGGCCAACCATGCCTTGCGCGACAGCCTGCACGCTCATGTCGCCTTGCGCAAACCGCTGTGGGCCGAGTGCGGCGGCATGATGAGTTTGTTTGAAACGCTGGTGGCGCAAGACGGCGTATCGCACTCGATGTGGGGCCTGTTGCCGGGCAAGGTCACCATGCAAAAGCGTCTATCGGCTTTGGGGCCGCAACAATTGGCGCTGGGCGATCACACTTTGCGCGGCCACACCTTCCACTACTCTACCTGCGAGACGCCTTTGGCCGCCCATGCCCGCACGACGCGCCCTGGGGTAGAAATCATCGACCATGAAGGTGAAGCCGTGTACGTGCAGGGCTCGGTCTGGGCGACCTACTTCCATGCTTGGTTCCCGTCCAGCCCGACGGCGGTGGTGCGCATCTTCCAACCCACGACCAAGGCGCACACATGAGCCTGCTAACACTGGACGCCCTGGGTCCCCAGCGCATCGCCTGCCTGACCGAGGAGACGACCGAGTGGCTTTACCTGCTGGGTGAAGAGAGGCGCATTGTGGGCATCTCCGGCTACACCGTTCGCCCACGCCGCGCGCGTGAGGAAAAACCCAAGAT
>CANCAO010000228.1 GCA_947374105.1 Comamonadaceae bacterium
ACCGGGTGCTCGCAGATGAAGGTCGGCTGCCAGAGTTTTTCTTCCACGGTCTCTTCAAAATACAGCACTTGCAGGCCCGCCAGACTGCGGGTGGAGAGCTGCTTTTTGGCTTCCGTCAGGCCCAGCTTGTGTAGGGCGTTGGTGAGCCAGTCGCGGTCATCCACGTTGGCACCGGCCTCGGTGTGCTTGAGGATGGCTTCGCGGATGGTCAGGCGCTCAAAGGGCTGCGACAGATCGACCGGCTTGCCGCCGTAGCTCAACAGCGTGCTGCCTGCGGTGTGCAGCGCGGCGTGGCGGATCAAACCTTCGGTGAACGTCATCAAATCTTGGTAGTCCCAGTAGGCCGCGTAGAACTCCATCATGGTGAACTCGGGGTTGTGGCGCACCGAGATGCCTTCGTTGCGGAAGTTGCGGTTGATCTCAAACACGCGCTCAAAGCCGCCCACCAGCAGACGCTTCAAGTACAGCTCAGGCGCAATGCGCAGGAACATCTCTTGGTCCAGCGCGTTGTGGTGCGTGGTGAAGGGCTTGGCATTGGCACCGCCGGGGATGGGGTGCAGCATCGGCGTTTCGACTTCCAGAAAGTCGTGCTTGACCATGAACTCGCGGATCGACGTGACCGCCTTGCTGCGCTGGATGAAGCGCTGGCGCGTGGTCTCGTCCGTCATCAAATCCACATAGCGCTGGCGGTACTTCACCTCTTGATCGGCCATGCCGTGGAACTTGTCCGGCATGGGGCGCAGGCTCTTGGTCAGCAGGCGCACGCTGGTGGCGTGAATGGACAATTCGCCCGTCTTGGTCTTGAAAATGCGGCCCTCAGCAGCCACGATGTCGCCCAAGTCCCAGTGCTTGAACTGCTCATACAGCGCTTCACCCACTTCTTCGCCCTTGACGTAAATCTGGATGCGCCCGGTGCTGTCTTGCAGCGTACAGAAGCTGGCCTTGCCCATGACGCGCTTGAGCATCATGCGTCCCGCCACCTTGGCCATGCTGCCTTGCTCTACCAAGCCCTCGGGTGTCTGCCCGGCGTGGGCCGCAAACAAGGCGGCGGCGCGGTCAGCCGGTTTGAAGTCATTGGGGAAGGCCACGCCCTTGCCATCGGCTTGCTGCTGGCGAATGACCTTGAGTTTTTCGCGCCGCTCGGCGATCAACTGGTTTTCGTCCGGGGCGGGGAGGGTGGCTTGGTGTACGGCTTGCTCAGACATTGGAATGCGGGGTGGAATAGAGAGGAGTAGAAGACCCTTAGGATTGGGGTCTAGATCACGTATTTTAATGACGCTATTATTTGTTAAGTCTGTGCACACTAGACACGACTACTTAGACTGACCTTTTATCCTACTCACAGCCCATGTTCTACCAAATCATTTCACTTTTGCTTGAAGTCATCGTCAGCGTGGTGGCCAGTGCCTGCTTGTTGCGGCTGTACATGCAGCAGCAGGCGATTGCGATGTCGGCGCGTTCGGGAAATCCGCTGGGGCGTTTTGTGTTTGCCTTGACAGACTGGCTGGTGCTGCCGCTGCGCCGCGTTTTGCCGGCCATGGGGCGCTGGGATACGTCCAGTTTGGTGGCGGCGTTTTTGCTGGAGTTGTCGCAGTTTTCGCTGCTTTGGCTGTTGATGGGGCAGGCCGGTAGCTATGGCTCGGTGCTGATCCTGGCCGCTTTTGGCTTGGTGCGGTTGGTGATTTCTGGTTTTACGGGGCTCGTCATCGTGTATGCCGTGCTGTCTTGGGTGCAGACGCGCTCGATGATGAGCGATGTGATCGAGCGGCTGGTGGCCCCCATCCTCAGCCCGGTGCGGCGCGTCGTGCCTTTGTTGGGCGGTGTCGACTTGTCGCCGCTGGTGCTGCTTGTGCTGCTACAAATTGCGGCCATTGTGCTGGGGCATTTGCAGGCGGCGGCGCTGCTGTAGCCTTGCGCCAGCGCTGCACGGCTATTCAGCCTTGATGTGCGCGGCCTGAATCACCTGGGCCCATTTCTCTTGCTCGCTGCGCTGAAAAGCGGCGAGTTTCTCCGGGCCACCGCCCACGGGCACGGCCCCCAGATCCGTCAGCCGTTTGGCGACCGCCGGTTTTTTGAGTGCAGCGTCCACTTCAGCGGACAGGCGTTTGACGATGTCTGACGGCGTGCCTGCGGGGGCGTACAAGGCGTACCGGGACGAGGCCTCAAAGTCTTTGAGACCCAGGGCCTCGCTCATGGTGGGCACGTCTGGGTAGTCTGGCAGGCGCTGCGAGGTGGTGACGGCCAGCATTTTGAGCTTGCCGCTTTTCACAAACGGGGTGCTGGTGAGCAGGGTGTCAAACATGACATGCACTTGGCCCGCCACCACGTCCGCAATGGCCGGGCCAGAGCCTTTGTAGGGGATGTGGGTCATGAAGGTGCCGGTGCGGAACTTGAAGTACTCCGGCACCAGGTGAGACGAGCCGCCGTTACCGGCCGACGCAAAGTTGACCTGGCCCGGGTGAGTCTTGAGGTAGCTGACGAATTCGGGGATGGTCTGCATCGGCAGGCGCTGCGGGTTGATGACCACGGCAATCGGCACAGTGACCACTAGCGCGATGGGCGCGAAGTCTTTGTTGGCGTCGTAGGGGATTTTGTCGTGCAGCCGTGGGTTGATGGCCATAGTGCCGATGCTGGCCATCATCAGGGTGTAGCCATCTGCCGGTGCTTTGGCGGCCTCGGCCACGCCGATGAAGCCGTGCGCACCGGCCTTGTTCTCGACCAGCACTGGGGTTTTGAGCGCCTCGCCCATGGCCTGTCCGAGCACGCGTGCGGTGATGTCGGTGGGGCCACCGGCGGGGAAGGGCACAACAATGCGGATCGGTTTGGCGGGCCAGGTTTGGGCGATGGCGGGGCTGACCAAGCTCAGTAAATTACCCAATAGCAGCCATATTGCAGGGGAATATTGGCGGAAAATATTTGACATTTCAGTCTACAGAGCTTTTAGATTGTGCACAGAGTGCTTCTATTTCTATAGCGCTGTAGCCGAGATCGGCGAGCAGTTCGGCATTGTGCTCACCCAGTTTGGGCGGGCCCAGGCGCACGCCGGGGCGCGCGCCATCCAGGGTGAAAGGCATCAGCACGGTTTTCGTCTCCCGACCATCGGGCAGGGTAATGGGGGCCAAGCCGCCGGTGGCCAGCAGGTGCGGGTCATCGAGCAAATCTTGGGGTTGCGTGATGGGGGCAAACGGCAGGGCGTGCGCCTCAAAGATGGCGCTCAGCTGTGCGGCGCTAAAGGGGGCGAGGCGTTCACGCAGCAGCGGCATCATCCAGTCGCGTGCGCGCACCCGGTCGTTGTTGCTGCTCAGACGCTCATCGGTTTTGAGGTCGGCAAAGCCAAAGGCATCACAGAAAAGGGCCCAGGCGGTGTCGCTGACCACGGCCAAAAAGATCTGTTCACCGTCTTTCACCTTGAACACGTCGTACACCGCCCAGGCCGAGATGCGGGCGGGCATGGGGGCGGCGGCCTGGCCGGTGACGGCAAATTGCATCATGTGCTGGGCCACCAGAAACACATTGTTCTCGAACAGTGCGCTTTGCACTTCCTGGCCCAGGCCGGTTTTTTCACGCTGGGCCAGCGCCGCCATGGCGCCAATGGCACCAAACATACCGCCCATGATGTCGTTGACGCTGGTGCCCGCGCGCAGCGGGTCACCGGGGCGACCGGTCATGTAGGCCAGCCCGCCCATCATTTGCACCACTTCATCGAGCGCGGTGCGGTGTTCATAGGGGCCGGGTAAAAAGCCTTTGTGGCTGATGTAGATCAGGCGTGGGTTGAGGGTTTTGAGGCGGGCGTAGTCAAGCCCGAGTTTTTGCATGGTGCCGGGCTTGAAGTTTTCGCTCACGATGTCGGCGGTGGCGATCAGGCGCAGCACGGCTTCCAGGCCTTCGGGGGTTTTTAGATCCAGCGCCAGGCTTTTTTTGTTGCGGTTGAACAGGGGAAAAAACCCCGCACCCGAGCCGATCAGTTGGCGCGTGGCATCGCCCTGGTGGCCGTGGCCGATGGGCTCAACCTTGATGACTTCCGCGCCCAGATCGGCCAGCACCATGCCGC
>CANCAO010000229.1 GCA_947374105.1 Comamonadaceae bacterium
CGGTTGGGTTGAGAAACAACTCTATGATGAGCGCCTTAAGATTAGTTACGAACTTGCAAAGTGATCGCTATGAATTTCTATAAAACACTGGCCTTTATTTCCATGCTTGTTGGCAGTGCAGGGGCATGGGCACAGTCGCCGGGCATTTCTGATAAAGAAATCCTGGTCGGCCAATTTGCCGCCTTCAGCGGCCCGGCGGGGCAACTCGGAGAACGCCTGAAAGTGGGCATTGAAGCCTATTTCAAAACCACCAACGCGCAGGGCGGCGTGAATGGTCGCACGCTCAAGCTGGTCACGCGTGACGATGGTTATGAGCCTGAAAAGGCCACGGCTGCGGTCAAGGCCTTGATTTATGAAGACAAGGTGTTCGCCCTGATTGGCGCGGTGGGCACGCCTACGGGGCTGGCTGCCATGCCGGTGTTCACGACGGAGAAGGTGCCCATGGTGGGCATGTTCACCGGTGCTCAGGCTTTGCGTGAGCCCTTTAATCGGCAGATTTTCCATGTGCGTGCCAGCTATTTTGACGAGACCGAACGCATCGTGCAGCATGTGACCTCGATGGGTTCCAAAAACGTCGCGGTGTTTTACCAAAACGACGCTTATGGCAAAGCGGGCCTGGAGGGTGTGACCCGTGCTTTGGCCAAGCGTGACTTGAAGCCGGTAGCCCTGGCCACGTTTGAGCGCAATACGGTGGATGTAACCGCCTCCTTGGCCACGATCTTGTCAGCCAAGCCCGATGCCGTGATCCAGATCGGGGCCTACAAATCGGTCTCGGCTTTCATCAAAGAGTCGCGCAAGCAGGGCTACGGTGGCCAGTTTTTCAACGTGAGCTTTGTCGGCTCCAAGGCGCTGGCAGACGAGCTGGGACCCGTTGGCACCGGCGTGGTGATCTCGCAGGTGGTGCCCTTTCCCTTTGCGCAGGCCGTGCCTGTGGTGCGCGAGTACCAGCAACGCATGACTGAAGCTGGTCAGAAAGAGTTTGACTTCTCCAGCATGGAAGGTTTTCTGATGGCCAAGGTGTTTGCAGAAGGTGTTAGACGCGCGGGCCGTTCACTCACGCGCGAAGGGCTGATCAGTGCGCTGGAGTCTATGCACGAGGTGAACCTGGGCGGCTTCAGCATCAGCTACAGCGCTAAAAACCACGAAGGATCCAAGTTCACCGACCTCAGCATCATCGGGCGCGATAGCAAGTTCGCGCATTGAAGTGCGCCCACGCTATCCCTGTCGGGCCAGCGTGGGGCTAGGCATCAGCTCAGGTGCTTGCCCACAATCCCCGCCAGCTCAAACATCGTGACTTGCGGCTTACCAAACACGTCGAGCAGTTTGGCGTCGGCGTTGATGGCGCGCTTGTTGGCCGCGTCTTGCAGTCCGTTGGCCTTGATGTAGTCCCAGAGCTTCTTGATGACCTCGGTGCGCGCCACGGGGTCGGCACCGATGACGGCGGCCAGCGCGGCGCTGGGCTGCTTGCCGCTGGCAGCGGTGGTTTTGCGCGGGGCTTTAGGCTTGGCGACTTTGAGCGCCGTTTTAGCCGCCGCTTTTTTAGCGGGTGTTTTTTTGGCAGCGGGGCTTGTTTTGGTCGCCACCGCAGCCTTGGCCGCAGTTTTGCGCGGTGGGAATTTGCTGGGTGCAAACTCAAAATTCACCTTGCCCGCCGTTGCGTCCCAGGCCAGCATGGCCTTGAAGGCGCGGCGTGTGCGCATGGAGACAAACTTGTCCAGCAAATCGGTCTTACCGGTGGCCAGCAGTTTTTGCATCTGCGCGCGCTCAATCGGCTGCTGCAAGATGATCTGGCCGCTTTTGAAGTCACAGCTCGGTGTGGGTTGGGCTAGGGTGGGCACGGATTTATCGCAGACATAGTTCTTGCCATGCTCGAAGACCGTGCCGCCGATGGCATTGCCTGTCGCCGCGCCGCACTTCGGGCAGGGGCCGAGGGCCTCTTGGGCCGAGAAGTCGATCAGCTCGCCGCTTTCCTCCCCCTTCTTATCGTCGCCAAAATCGAATTCGAGTTTGTAGTTCTTCGTCTCTTCGTCAAATTTGATGACCATCTCCGCCGTGAAAGGCCAGCCCGCTTTGGAGCGGAAGCCCTCCAGCGGACCGATCTTGCGCTCGCGCAGGAATTGCTCCACCTCGGCCACTTCGAAGGTGCGCCCAGCGGGTGTCTTGCCGAAGGAGAAGCCGCAGCCATCTTCCTTGCCGCTGATGCCGGTGCAGGTGTAGCGGCGGTAGTTTTCTTTGACGATGCCGCCGCAGTTGGGGCAGGGCGCGGCCAGGGTGGCGTAGTCGCCGGGGATGGTGTCGCGGTCGTACTCTTTGGCTTTTTTCACCATGCGCTCCGTCATGGCGGCAATCTCGGCCATGAAGGATTCACGGCTCAACTTGCCCTGCTCCATCAGCGCGAGTTTGTACTCCCACTCGCCGGTGAGCGCGGCTTTGGAAAGTTCCTCCACGCCCAAGCCGCGCAGCAGCGTCATGAGCTGGAAGGCCTTGGCGGTGGGGATCAGCTCGCGGCCTTCGCGCAGCATGTATTTCTCGGCGATCAAGCCCTCAATGATGGACGAGCGCGTGGCGGGCGTGCCCAGGCCTTTTTCCTGCATGGCTTCGCGCAACTCGTCGTCTTCCACGGTCTTGCCTGCGCCCTCCATGGCGCCGAGCAGCGTGGCTTCAGAGTAGCGGGCGGGCGGGCGTGTTTTCAGGCCCTTGGGGTCAACGGTTTCGGTCTTGACCTTCTCGCCAGGGGCCACCGGCACCAGGCTCTGGCCCTTGTCGCCCTCCTTGGCGTCGGCGACTTCTTCGGCGGCCTCCTTGCCGTAAATCGCGAGCCAACCCGGCTTGACCAGCACCTTGCCTTCGGTCTTGAAGGCGTGCTGGGCAGCCGTGGTGATACGCGTTGTCACCTGGTATTCAGCACTTGGGAAAAACACCGCCATGAAGCGGCGCACCACCAGGTCATACACCTTTTGCTCGGCCTCGCTCAGGCCACTGGGGGCTTGCAGCGTGGGGATGATGGCAAAGTGGTCGCTGACCTTGGCGTTGTCAAAAATGCGCTTGCTGGGGCGCACGTAGCCGCCCTTGATGGCGGTGGCCGCAAAGGGGGCCAAATGCCGCATGCCGCTGTCGGCCAGCATGGCAAAGGTGTCTTTGACCACCGGCACGTAGTCTTCGGGCAAGTTGCGTGAATCGGTACGCGGGTAGGTCAGGGCCTTGTGGCGCTCGTACAGGCTTTGCGCGATGGACAGCGTCGTTTTGGCCGAGTAGCCAAACTTGCCATTGGCCTCGCGTTGCAGGCTGGTCAGGTCAAACAGCAGGGGTGAGGCTTGGGTGGTGGGTTTGCTTTCTTCCGACACCGTGGCGCTTTGGCCTCGAACGGCGTTGGCGATGGCCTGGGCTTCGCGCTCTGTCCAGACGCGGTCGGCCTTGAGTTCGGCGTCGGGCTCGTCGGTGTTGCCCGCAGCAGCATTGGCGGCGGCTTTTTTCCAACTCGGGTCAAACCACTTGGCGTTGTACTCACCGGCTTGCGCGCCAAACGTGGCGTGCACTTCCCAGTAGTTGCGACTGACGAATTTGCGGATCTGCTCCTCGCGCTCCACCACCACGGACAGTGTGGGCGTCTGCACCCGGCCCACCGTGGTCAAAAAGAAACCACCGTCGCGCGAGTTGAACGCGGTCATGGCGCGTGTGCCGTTGATGCCTACCAGCCAATCGGCCTCAGAACGGCAGCGTGCGGCGTCGGCCAGGGGCTGCATTTGCTTATCGGTACGCAAGGCACCAAAGCCGTCGCGGATGGCCTGTGGCGTCATGGATTGCAACCAGAGACGGCTGACCGGCTTACCCAGGGGCTTAGCACCACCGGCGTACTGCTCAATCAGGCGAAAGATCAACTCACCTTCGCGGCCCGCATCGCAGGCGTTGATGATTTTGTCAACGTCTTTGCGTTTGGCCTGCTTGATGACGGCGTTCAGACGCGTCTTGGTCTTGTCCACCGGTTTCAGGTCAAAGTGCGGCGGGATGACGGGCAGGTGGGCAAAGCTCCACTTGCCGCGTTTGACGTC
>CANCAO010000230.1 GCA_947374105.1 Comamonadaceae bacterium
GCCTCGATCACGAGGTCCGCATCCTTGATGTCGTCGTAGCTCAGCGTGGTGCTGAGCAATGCCATACGCTGCTCGTATTTGTCCTGCTTGAGCTTGCCTTTCTTGAGCTGGCCTTCGTAGTTCTTGCGGATGGTGGCGATGCCCCGCTCCAGCGCTTCGGGCTTGGTTTCTAGCAGCCTCACCGGGATACCGGCGTTGATGAAGTTCATGGCGATGCCGCCACCCATGGTGCCTGCACCAATAACCGCTATTGATTTAATAGCGCGTTGTGCAGTATCTGCGGGCATATCTGGTATTTTTGAAGCCGCGCGCTGGGCCACGAAGAGGTGCCGTAGGGCACGGCACTCGGGCGTCAACATCAGGTTAACGAACAGTTCACGCTCGAACACCATGCCGTCGTCAAATTTCTTCTGGGTAGCGGCTTGAACAGCGTCCACGCACTTGGCAGGCGCGGGGTAGTTCTTGGCCATGGCCTTAACGGTGTTGCGCGCGAACTGAAAGTAGGCGTCGCCCAATGGGTGTTTGCAAGGCAAATTACGCACCAGCGGCAAGGGGCGCACATCGGCCATCGCTCGAGCCAAGACCAGCGCTTCGTCAGCCAATGACTCAATGGATGCTGCCAGTTTGTCAAACAGCTTTTGGCCGGGCAGAGAGGCCAAAATTTCACTCTTAACCGGCTCACCGCTGACGATCATGTTCAGCGCCGTCTCCACGCCCAAAGCGCGCGGCAGGCGTTGCGTGCCACCCGCACCGGGGATCAAGCCCAACTTCACCTCAGGCAGCGCCACATTGCAGCCGGGTGCGGCAATGCGGTAGTGGCAGCCCAGCGCCAGCTCCAGCCCACCGCCCATCGCCACCGAATGCACCGCGGCCACCACGGGTTTGGATGAGTTCTCGACGGCCAAAATCACGCTCAACAGGTTGGGTTCTTGCAAGGCCTTGGGCGTGCCAAATTCACGCAGGTCTGCACCGCCCGAAAAAGCCTTGCCCGCTCCGGTAATGAGGATGGCCTTCACAGCTGCATCGGCGTTGGCTTGGGCCAGGCCATCGGTAATGCCTTGACGCGTGGCAAAGCCCAAGCCGTTAACCGGCGGGTTGTTCAGCGTGATGACGGCAACGTCACCGTGCAGTTGGTATTGCGTGCTCATGTTTGATTTCCTGGAAGTTTGTAGTCTTTGAGAGTTTCGCGGAGCTTGGTTTTCAGCATCTTGCCGGTAGCCCCCAAGGGTATCGCATCGACAAAAACCACATCGTCGGGGATTTGCCACTTGGCGGTTTTACCCTCGTAAAACTTGAGCAATTCTTCCCGGGTTACCTGGGCGCCCGGCTTCTTGACCACCACTACGATAGGGCGCTCGTCCCACTTGGGGTGCGCCACGCCAATGCAGGCGACCATGGCCACGGCGGGGTGCGCCACGGCGATGTTCTCAGCATCAATGGAGCTGATCCACTCGCCGCCGGACTTGATGACGTCTTTGCTGCGGTCGGTGATCTGCATGAAGCCGTCGGCGTCAATCGTGGCCACGTCGCCGGTGGGGAACCAACCCTGGCCATGCTCGTCCTTGATCAGGGGGTCCCCACCCTCACCTTTGAAGTACTCTCGCAAAATCCACGGCCCTTTGACCAGCAAGTCGCCGTAGGCTTTGCCATCCCAAGGCTGCTCTTGGCCATCGGCATCCACGATTTTCATGTCCACGCCGAAAATGGCGCGGCCTTGTTTCAGGCGGATTTTCATCTGCTCGTCTTTGGACATGGACAGGTGTTTGTTCTTCAAAGTGCACAGCGTGCCCAAGGGCGACATCTCCGTCATGCCCCAGGCGTGCAGCACCTCCACGCCGTAGTCGTCGTTGAAGGCCGCGATCATGGCGGGCGGGCAAGCGGAACCGCCAATCACCGTGCGCTTGAGGGTGGAGAAGATCAAACCGGCGGGCTTCATGTGACTCAGCAGCATTTGCCAGATGGTGGGCACACCGGCCGCGTAGGTGACTTTCTCCGCCTCAATCAAGTCATAAATCGACTTGCCATCGAGCGCCGGACCGGGGAACACCAGTTTGCAGCCCGTAAGTGCTGCCGAGTAAGGAATGCCCCAGGCGTTGACGTGGAACATGGGCACCACGGGCAACACCGAGTCACGCGCGCTCAGGCACATTACATCCGGCAGCGCGGCTGCATAGGCATGCAAGAGTGTGGAGCGGTGGCTGAACAACGCCGCCTTGGGGTTGCCCGTGGTGCCGCTGGTGTAGCACATGCTGGAGGCGGTTTTCTCATCCAAAACGGGCCAGTGGTGGCGGTCGGACTGAGCCGCAAGCAAGGCTTCATAACTCTGCAAGCCGGGTATGCCGGTGTCAGCGGGCAGTTTGTCTGCGTCGCACAGCACGACCCAGTGCTTGACCGTCGGGCACTTGGCGTGCACCGCCTGCACCAGTGGCAAAAAAGTCATGTCAAAACACAGCACGCTGTCTTCGGCGTGGTTGGCAATCCAGACAATCTGCTCGGGGTGCAGGCGTGGGTTGATGGTGTGAAGTACGCGCCCGGATCCGCTCACGCCGAAGTACAGCTCCAGATGCCGGTAGCCGTTCCAGGCGATGGTGGCCACTCTGTTGCCTTCGCCCAGCTTCAAGCCATCCAGGGCGTT
Organism: Comamonadaceae bacterium; assembly: GCA_947374105.1. Classification (GTDB taxonomy): domain Bacteria; phylum Pseudomonadota; class Gammaproteobacteria; order Burkholderiales; family Burkholderiaceae_C; genus CANCDA01. The sequence goes on from CANCAO010000230.1 coordinate 2,636, forward strand.
GGCCACCTGGCGCGAGCGCCTAGCGATCTCGCTCCAATGAGAGCGATGGATGTCGCCCTCGACCCGGCGCGAGACGATCTCGCCATCGCCATGGTGGCGATCAGCAAACTCGATCAGGTTGGAGATCAGCAGGGGTTGGTTTTGCATTAGTCCGAACATGAGCAATCTCCTTCGTTCTTCTGGTTCAATTTGGCAGTGCAAGTATCACGCAAAAGGATGCCTGACAATGGCGTCATGACTATGGTTTCTGAAATGAACGCCGATCTCGATATCGGCCTGCACTGGCACAACCGCTTCGCGCAACTCGGCCCCGACTTCTTGACGGCGCTGCCGCCCCAGCCGCTGCCCGCGCCCTACTGGGTCGGGCGCAGCGCCGCCGTAGCCCGCGAGTTGGGGCTGGGCGCGGCTTGGATGGAATCTGAGGAACTGCTCAACGCCCTCAGCGGCAACCTGCAGCTCACGGGCACGCAGACGCTGGCCTCGGTTTATAGCGGCCATCAGTTCGGTGTCTGGGCCGGGCAATTGGGTGACGGCCGCGCGCTGATGCTTGGCGAGACTGCGGCCGGGCTGGAGGTGCAACTCAAAGGCGCGGGGCGCACGCCCTACTCGCGCGGGGGGGATGGCCGCGCCGTACTGCGCTCCAGCATCCGCGAATTTTTGTGCAGCGAAGCCATGCACGGCCTGGGCGTGCCGACCTCACGCGCGCTGTGCGTGACCGGCTCTGACGTGCCTATATACCGCGAAGAAGCCGAGACCGCCGCCGTGGTGACCCGGGTGGCCCCAAGCTTCATCCGCTTCGGTCATTTTGAACACTTTGCCTACCGCAACCAGTTGCCGCAACTCCAGCAGTTGGCCGACTACGTGATTGACCGCTACTACCCGGCCTGCCGCACCACAGCTCAGTTCAGTGGCAACCCCTACGCCGCCCTGCTCCAGGCGGTCAGTGAGCGCACGGCTGAGATGGTGGCGTACTGGCAGGCGGTGGGCTTTTGCCACGGTGTGATGAACACCGACAACATGAGCATTTTGGGCTTGACGATTGACTACGGCCCGTTCCAGTTTTTAGACGGGTTCGATCCGGCCCACATCTGCAACCACTCGGACACGCAGGGCCGCTACGCCTACCAGCAGCAGCCCAATATTGCGTACTGGAACCTGTTTTGCCTGGGTCAGGCGCTGCTGCCTTTGATTGAAGAACAAGAGCTGGCGCTGGCCGCGCTGGAGTCCTATAAAACGGCCTTCCCCGCTGCACTGCAAACCCGTATGCGCGCCAAGCTGGGGCTGCCACAAGCCGTGCCAGGCGATCTGGCTGTGATTGAGACGGTGTTGAAGCTGCTGGCGCAAGACAGGGTGGACTACACCATCTTTTGGCGGCGACTGAGCCACTGGGTGGCCAACGGCCA
>CANCAO010000231.1 GCA_947374105.1 Comamonadaceae bacterium
TTGCGTTCGCGCTCGATCAAATCGGCCCCACCCTGCACGGTTTGCGCGGTGCGCTGGCGCTCCCGCCCGAGGCGGCCCTCATCTCCACCTGCAACCGCACCGAGATCTATTGCGCCAGCGAACAGATTGACCTCACCCCCACACTGAACTGGCTGGCCCACAGCGGGCAAGTTTCGCCCGATCTGCTGCGCTCGCACACCTACACGCTGCAAGATGACCACGCCGCGCGCCACGCTTTTCGGGTGGCCAGCGGGCTGGATTCCATGGTGCTGGGCGAGCCGCAAATCTTGGGCCAGATGAAAGACGCCGTGCGCGCTGCCAGCGAGGCCGGGGCGCTGGGCAGCACGTTGAACCAGTTGTTTCAACGTTCGTTCTCAGTGGCCAAAGAGGTGCGCACCTCCACCGAAATTGGCGCGCATTCCATCAGCATGGCCGCAGCGGCGGTGCGCTTGGCTGGGCAGTTGTTTGAAGATTTGAAAGACATCCGCGTGCTGTTCGTCGGCGCGGGCGAGATGATTGAGCTGGCCGCCACCCACTTTGCCGCCAAAAACCCCAAAGGCATGACCATTGCCAACCGCTCGCTGGATCGGGGCGAAAAACTCGCCTCCCGCTTTGGCGCCGAGGTGATGCGCCTGGCCGACCTGCCCAGTCGCCTGCATGAATTTGACGCCGTGGTGAGCTGCACCGCCAGCACGCTGCCGCTGATTGGCCTGGGTGCGGTGGAGCGCGCCATCAAGCTGCGCCGCCACCGCCCCATGTTCATGGTCGATCTGGCGGTACCGCGCGACATCGAGGTCGAAGTCAAAGGCCTGCCCGATGTCTATCTCTACACCGTGGACGACCTGGCCGCCGTGGTGCAAACCGGGCAAGCGAATCGACAGGCCGCCGTGGCGCAGGCCGAGGTCATCATCAACGCCGGGGTGCAAAGCTTCATGCACTGGATGGACCAGCGTGACCCCACCACCGGCGTGGTGCCGCTGATCCAGCAGCTCAATGCCCAGACGGACGAGTGGCGCGCCACCGAGCTGGCCCGTGCGCGCAAGCTGCTGGCCAAGGGCGAAGATGTAGACGCTGTGCTAGAAGCCTTGTCTAAAGGTTTGACACAGAAGATCCTGCACGGCGCGCTGGCTGAGTTGCACGCTGGGGATGCATCAGCGCGTGAGCGGGCGACGGCGGCGATACGCCACTTCTTCCTCCGCAAAGAACGTTAGCGACGCCAACACTGGCCGCAGCCCTTCGCCCTTCAATAGACTCAGGACAGGCCAAGCTCAGGGTGAACGGAGTCTGAAATTCACCAACCCTCCCGTTCGGGCTGAGCCTGTCGAAGCCCCCTTCGCACCCCCATCGTCACCCCATTCGCAAGCCGTCACATGAAACCCTTTCTCCGCCAACAACTCGCCCGCTACGCAGACCGCTTAGGAGAGCTGGAGTTTTTGCTCTCGCGCGAAGACATCATGAAAGACATGGCGCAGTTCCTCAAGCTCTCGCGTGAGCACACCGACGTCACCGCCGTGGCCAGCCGCTGGGGGCGTTATCAGCAGCGCGAGGCCGATCTGGCCGCAGGCCAAGCCCTGCTGGCCGAGTCCAAAGACGACGCGGACATGCAAGACCTGGCGCAAGAAGAAATCACCAGCGCCAGCGCGGAGGTGCAACAGCTAGAGGCCGAGCTGCAGCGCATGCTGCTGCCCAAGGACCCGGACGACGCGCGCAATGCGTTTGTGGAGATTCGCGCAGGCACCGGCGGCGACGAGTCCGCCCTGTTCGCGGGCGACCTGCTGCGCATGTACTCGCGCTATTGCGAGCGTAGGGGTTGGAAGGTGGAGGTTTTCAGCGAATCGCCCAGCGAACTCGGTGGCTACAAGGAAGTGGTGTTGCGCGTGGAGGGTGACAGTATTTACGGCGCGCTCAAGTTCGAGTCCGGCGGCCATCGCGTGCAGCGCGTGCCCGCCACCGAGACCCAAGGCCGCATCCACACCAGCGCCTGCACCGTGGCCGTGATGGCCGAGCAGGACGAGGCCGAGGCCATCAAGATCAACCCCTCAGACCTGCGCATTGACACCTACCGCGCCAGCGGGGCCGGCGGGCAGCACATCAACAAGACCGACTCGGCGGTGCGCATCACCCACCTGCCCACTGGCATCGTGGCTGAGTGCCAGGACGGGCGCAGCCAGCACAGCAACAAGGCCCAAGCCCTGAAGGTGCTAACCGCCCGCATCCATGAGAAAGACCGCTCTGAGCGCGCGGCCAAAGACGCCGCTGAGCGCAAAAGCCTGGTCGGGAGTGGGGATAGAAGCGACCGGATACGGACCTACAACTTCCCGCAAGGGCGGCTCACCGACCACCGCATCAACCTCACCCTGTACAAGCTGCTCAGCATCATGGAGGGTGACCTGGACGACGTGGTCAATGCGCTGCAAGCCTATGAAGCGGCGCAGCAACTGGCGGCGCTGGAAGTGGGTGGCGGCGCATGATCGCCTTATTTTTAATGAAAAATCAGCCTGCAGCCCATTAAATAGTAGCGCAAGCAGCTACTTTATTTATAGCAACGCATTGCCCTGGATGATCACCCTCTCCCTTGCCCAAGCCCTCAACGCCGCCACCGCACGCGGTCTGGAACGGCTGGATGCCCAGTGGCTGCTGCTGCACGCGCTGGGCAAGCCCACCCAAGGCCGCGCCTGGCTGCTGACGCACGACACCGACACGCTCGCACCCGCTGCGCAAGCCACATTTGACGCCGCCGTGCAGCGCCGTCTGAGCGGGGAACCGCTCGCCTACATCACCGGAACGCGCGAGTTTTTTGGCCTGCCCTTGCAGGTGGATGCCCGCGTGCTCGACCCACGCCCGGATACCGAGACCTTGGTGGAGTGGGCGCTAGAAGTTTTGAATGAGCAAACCCCCGTTCATCCTGCGCCTCCTTCCGTTCACGCTGAGCTTGTCGAAGGGCCGCTCCACATCCTGGACCTTGGCACCGGCAGCGGTGCCATCGCCCTGGCCTTAAAACACAACCGCCCCGACGCTCAAGTCACTGCTGTAGATGCCAGTCGCGACGCCCTAGCCGTGGCCCACACCAATGCCCTAGCGTTAAATCTACAAGTTGAATTGATCCAAAGCCACTGGCTGAAAAACGTCAGCGGCCCCTGTCACACCTTCCACCTGATCGTCTCCAACCCCCCCTACATCGCCGCCGCCGACCCGCATCTCACCGCACTGCACCACGAGCCCCTGCAAGCCCTGGCCAGCGGCGCAGATGGCCTGGACGACATCCGCCAAATCACCACCCAGGCTAGCGCCCACCTGCACCCCGGCGGCTGGCTGCTGCTGGAGCACGGCTACGACCAGGCCGAACCCGTGCGCGCCTTGCTGACGGCGGCGGGGTTTGCAAACGTACAGTCGCGCCGGGACTTGAATGGGATTGAGCGGTGTAGTGGGGGACGATGGACTCATGTTTAAGGGCACAATTGATTCACTATGAATCTCGGCACCTTGATCGAAACCCACGGCTACTGGCTACTGGCCATCGGTTGCCTGCTGGAGGGTGAAACAATCCTGATCCTGGCTGGCTTTGCAGCACATCGCGGTTACCTCAACCCTTACGCGGTGCTGACCATTGCGTCCATGGCGGGCTTCGCTGGAGATCAGTTTTATTTCTGGCTGGGTCGACGTCATGGCAACGCCGTACTCACACGCTGGCCCAAGCTGGCCAAACAATCCGACCGCTTGCAGCGCCTGATGGACCGTTATCACGCCGCCGTAATCATCGGCGTGCGCTTTGCCTATGGGCTGCGGATTGCAGGCCCGGTATTGATCGGTATGTCGTCGATTTCACGCCTCAAATTTGTCCTGTTCAATGCACTGGGGGCTATGACATGGGCGATTTTGATTGCGAGCCTGGGCTGGGTGTTTGGGCACGCAGCAGAAACGCTCCTGGGTCAAATCAAACACTTAGAGGGCTGGCTGCTGCTGGGCCTAGCCGTGGCTGGCTTGGTGCTTTGGTGCATTAAATCCAAACGCAGCCACT
>CANCAO010000232.1 GCA_947374105.1 Comamonadaceae bacterium
GTGAATAGCACCACGGTAGACACCGCCGTAGCCGTGCGCGTCTGGCCTGTCAATTTAAGGGCTACCTTAGGCTTCATGGGATCTAAAAATCAATGGTCTTGACGGGATTTGAGGAACTGGGCAAAACCAGGGTCGGTGTAGGCCGCGGGTGGCAGGTCGTCGGTCAGCAGGGCTGAGTCGATATCGGCCAGGTCTCTGGCGCGCTCGTCGTTACCCAGAAACTGAATGGCCAAAAGCCCAAACACCAAGGCCAGCAAAGGGACAAAGGAAGCCGCACGGCGCCAAAGGTCTGAATCTGGGCCGCCCAAGCTGAGGGTTGCTGCCATACCGTTGCCCAAAACTTGAGCGCTTGTTGCCAGCCTGACTTGTTGGCGTGTGCCCAGTGCTTGCATGCGTGCCGCGCGCAGTCGCTCGCTGATGTCGTGCGGAAGCGCGTCTGCGCTTTCAGATAAACGGGCTGTCAGTTTGAGATCTAAACGGTCTTGGTTAGACGCGTTGAACTTGGATGCAATGTGGTTCATAGTCGTATCCCCTTAGCGATCAATGCTTTGCTCAGCGACGCAACGGCCCTTGAACAGTGTGTTTTAACGCTCCCCTCGGAGCAGCCCATGGCCGCAGCGGTCTCTGCCACGTCCAACTCCTCCCAGTAACGCATGAGGAAGGCTTCTCGTTGACGTGCGGGGAGTTCTTGAATTTCCACCTCAATTTCACGCAAGGTTTGAGCGCGCTGTGTGGAGTTTTCTGCACTTTCAACTTGCTGTGAATCATTTGAGATGTCTAAAACGTCCAAAAGTTCAAAATCTCCTTCGTCCGAGCCTGACTCGAAGTCGCTCATGTTTGAGAACAATGCGTTGCGCGTCTTTTGACGGCGAAACCAGTCTAGCGTGCAGTTGGAGAGGATGCGTTGGAACAGCATGGGCAGCTCATCCACTGGCTTGTGGCCGTAGTGCTCGGCCAGCTTCATCATGCTGTCTTGGACGATATCCAGAGCTGATTCCACATTGCGCACGTGATAAACCGAACGCTTGAAAGCACGTTTTTCGACGCTTTTCAGGAAGTCTGAGAGTTCTTGTTCGGTAGCCAAAGGTGCGTGCCAGGATGCGTTTGGTGGATGAGTAATCGCAAGTTTTTTCGATTATGGCACCTGGACGCGCTGTTTTTCTGAGCAGCTATCTCGATATGGCTTTTAGCAATGCGATAATCCAAGACCCAAATCAAAAGGCAAACGGGTCACTGCTCGGCGCTACAACCCCTGCGTCAATGGCTTTGCCCCTAAGTTCTGATGAAGCGCCACAAGCGTTTTCAAAGGAGCACCCAAGGTTTTTCGTTAGAGAAATTCACAAAGGTTCATCATGGAAATTAACAAAGCTGAAATTGCTTCGGCGCATGCGGCTACGACCGCTGCAAAAACAACGGCCACAGAATCGACGACCGAAGAGCTTCGCGGTGCGGAGATTCTTGTCAAAGCCCTCCAGGCTGAGGGTGTCAAGTACATCTGGGGCTATCCCGGCGGTGCGGTTCTTCATATTTACGATGCTTTTTACAAGCAAGACACGATTCAGCACGTCTTGGTGCGTCACGAGCAGGCCGCAGTGCACGCCGCCGATGGCTACGCACGCGCCACGGGCGATGTCGGCGTCGCTCTGGTGACTTCGGGTCCTGGCGTGACCAATGCCATTACTGGCATCGCCACGGCCTATATGGACAGTATTCCCATGGTGATCGTGACGGGGCAGGTGCCCACCCACGCCATTGGTTTGGATGCTTTCCAAGAGTGCGATACGGTGGGCATTACACGCCCCATCGTCAAACACAACTTCTTGGTCAAAGACGCGCGCGATCTGGCCGTGACTATGAAAAAGGCCTTCCACATTGCCCGAACCGGTCGCCCCGGCCCGGTGGTTGTGGACATTCCTAAAGACGTTTCGTTCAAAAAAGTACCTTACAGCGGCTACCCCGAGTCGGTGGAGATGCGCTCCTACAACCCTGTGCGCAAAGGCCACGGTGGTCAAATCCGCAAAGCGCTGGGGCTTTTGTTAGCGGCCAAGCGCCCCTACATCTACACGGGGGGCGGTGTCATCCTGAGCAATGCGGCGGCTGAGCTGCGCACCTTGGTGGACATGCTGGGCTACCCTTGCACCAATACCTTGATGGGTCTGGGCGCCTACCCCGCCAGTGACCGTAAATTCTTGGGCATGCTGGGGATGCACGGCACGGTGGAAGCCAACAACGCCATGCAGAACTGCGACGTTCTGCTGGCCGTGGGCGCGCGTTTTGATGACCGCGTTATTGGTAACCCTAAGCACTTTGCCCAGAACGAGCGAAAGATTATTCACATCGACATTGACCCGTCCAGCATCTCCAAACGCGTGAAGGTGGACATTCCTATCGTGGGCGATGTCAAAGACGTGTTGAGCGAGATGATCGCCATGATCCGTGAAGGCACAGCGCGACCCGATGCCAACGCCCTGGGCGCTTGGTGGGAGACGATTGATGGTTGGCGCAAGGGCGATTGCCTGAAGTACGACCGGGGCGACAAAGACGTCATCAAACCCCAGTACGTGGTTGAAACCCTGTGGAACATGACCAAGGATGCCGACACCTACATCACCTCCGATGTGGGTCAGCACCAGATGTGGGCCGCGCAGTACTACCGCTTCGATGAGCCACGTCGTTGGATCAACTCAGGTGGCTTGGGCACCATGGGCGTGGGCATTCCCTATGCCATGGGCATCAAGCTGGCCAAGCCTGACAGCGAGGTGTTCTGCATCACGGGCGAGGGCTCGGTGCAGATGTGCATCCAGGAACTGTCCACCATTTTCCAGTACAAAACGCCGATCAAAATCATTTCGCTGAACAACCGCTACCTCGGCATGGTGCGCCAGTGGCAAGAGATTGATTACGAAGGCCGCTACAGCCATAGCTACATGGACGCGCTGCCGGACTTCGTCAAGCTGGCCGAGGCCTATGGCCATGTGGGCATGCTGATTGAGCGTCCCGAGGATGTGGAGCCCGCCCTGCGCGAGGCACGCAAGCTCAAAGATCGCACCGTGTTCATGGACTTCCGTACAGACCGGACTGAGAACGTTTATCCAATGGTCAAAGCGGGCATGGGCATCACTGAGATGCTGCTTGGCGCGGAAGATTTGTGAGAGAGCTAACCCATGAAACACATCATTGCAGTTTTACTTGAAAACGAACCTGGGGCTTTGTCCCGCGTGGTCGGGCTGTTCTCGGCCCGTGGCTACAACATTGAGTCCTTGACCGTAGCTCCCACCGAAGACCCCAGCCTGTCACGCATGACGATTCAGACCACCGGGTCTGATGACGTGATCGAACAGATCACCAAGCACCTGAACCGCCTGATCGAGGTTGTGAAGGTGATTGACCTCACCGAAGGGGCCTACATCGAGCGCGAGTTGATGATGGTCAAGGTGCGTGCCGTGGGCAAGGAGCGTGAGGAAATGAAGCGCATGGCAGACATCTTTCGCGGACGCATCATTGATGTGACCGACAAGAGCTACACCATTGAGCTGACCGGCGATCAATCCAAGAACGATGCATTTTTGGAAGCCATCGAGCGTGGTGCGATTCTGGAAACCATTCGCACGGGTTCTTGTGGCATTGGCCGTGGCGAACGTATTTTGCGAGTGTAAGTTTGAGTACTTGAGCGCAGAGTTGCTTCGTTTTCATCGTTACAGCCTGTCTCAATTAATTTTGTTTTTTACCAAGGAGAAAAGAAGTGAAAGTTTTCTATGACAAAGACTGCGACCTGAGCCTCATCAAAGGTAAAACCGTCGCCATCATCGGCTACGGTAGCCAGGGCCATGCCCACGCTCAAAACCTGAACGACAGCGGCGTCAAAGTGCTGGTCGGTTTGCGCAAAGGTGGCGCGAGCTGGGACAAAGTAGCCAAGGCTGGCCTCAAAGTGGCTGAAGTCAATGAGGCGGTCGCCGCCTCCGACGTGGTGATGATTTTGTTGCCTGACGAGAACATCGCCGCTGTGTACA
>CANCAO010000233.1 GCA_947374105.1 Comamonadaceae bacterium
AAAACACTGAACCAGATGAAACCGGGATAAAAGAGGTAAACCACACAACTCAACGCGAAGCAGACACACCAGGAAACGATAGATTGAATTTTCCAGAACGTTTCCAGAACAATCATCAAACAAAAAATGAGGAAGAGTGACTCTAGAAACCAGTAGTGCGCAACCGGCACGATGTGAATCAAACTCAAGTCTTGAATTCGCAAGTTGCTCCCTGGCACAAGGTACTGTGTAACAGCAAAAATAGTACCAACGGTAAGCATGGGAACGACAAGACTCTGAAACTTATCTTGAATAAGTTTCCAGCCATGTCTACTGCTGTACCCATACATTGCACCGGCAATGAGACCGAATACCGGCATGCGTACCGCCATCAATGCATCCGTTAGTCCACGCACCCAACCAAGTTCTATACGCATTCCCTGTGCGCTAGTAGCACCAACCACGTGATAGGCCACCAATAAGACGCAAGCCAGTCCACGCAGCGTTTGAACTTTGCAAGACCTCATGCCAGATTCAAATGAAGAACATTTGAAAGCTTCAAGTAGTTACGAATAGGCTTCGGTGTGTTGATCAGCCGCAGCGTGAGATGGCGACCAGACATTGATTGATCAAGCAAAAGCAGCAGCCCTAAAAATGCACTGTCGATACTGTGGACATTTGCCATATTCAGCACCAGACTGACGCACGCGTTCTCTGCAGTGGTGAACGCATTCCTGATGGGCTGTAAATTGTTTGCGTTCCATGCCCCGGTCAGCTCGATATGCTGCGTATGATTTTTTTCATCCACCCAACGGAGACTCGCATTTCCGAAATCCCGCACTTGGGGCTGATTGCACGCTTGGTGCAGCATCAAGGGTGCAACTCGCGTCGCAAGCAAGCCAAGAAAGGCCAGGCCATCGTCAAAATATCGACGTACCAGTACGCCCTCCTCCTTGGCTCGCCAAACCCACTCGAGCCCAGTCCGTTGCATCCACAGCGGAGCCCTGCGCACGGTACCCGCGACAAAATTAACCACCGCACCAAGATGACCGATAACGGGTGCGTCGATTTGGCTGTGATTTCGGCAAATCCAGTCTTGACCCTTGGCAGCACCCAGAGATACCACCACCATGTCCGGCTTACTCTGATTGATGCAACTTATAAGATCGTCTCGACTCATATCCTCAATACTTCCGAAGCCGGGGTAGATGAATCCCGTTGGTAACATGCCTGCCTTATTTGAACCAATCGACAGACAGGCTGCCTGTGCTGCGCCCTGTGGTCCCCCGAAGAAAAATATTCGCCAAAGGCTTTCAGTCTGTCGACGCAGCCCATCGAAAAGATCCGAACCACTGACTCGCTCGCGAATTGGTATCTTCAGTAACTTTGAAATCCACACCAACGGCATTCCGTCAGCCAGACTCAAATCGCTCATGCATACGGACTCTCTGAAGTTTGGTTTTTTGTAACTTGTGATCAGAAAATTAAGATTAGGTGTTGAAAAGAAACACTTTTGACGTGTGGTGCGGGCACGTTGCAAATGCTGCAATGCTTGTTCCATGGACATCGAGTCGATAGGCAGGCCCATGACACAGTGAACATTTCTGGTGAAATCAGTCATATTTATTTTCAGAATTAGATAACTTCGCTGCTGACCCAAGGGCACCAGACAAACCCAAATCAATGAAGTCAGTGCAATTTGGATGGGATGGCGTGATTGGACGGGATTTCATTCAAAACAGTGTTGCCAGACTGTGACTTAGCGCGCGGCCAAGCCGCACCCGATTCACCCGGCAAGCCTCAATCGATTGAGCCTTGAGGCAGGTCAGCTAAAACACAGTCAAGTTAAAACAAGCTTCATTGCCAGAGGTTAAGGAGCTGGGCCATACTTAGTGCGTGGCTTTACGCATAATTTAAATAAGGTTCATCATGGGTGTTTCACTGGACGGCAAACTCGTCGTCGCCATTTCCTCGCGGGCACTGTTCGATTTCGAACAAGAGAACAAAGTGTTTGAGCAAGGTCAGGGGCCGCACAAAGACCAAGCCTATATGCGCTTGCAGTTGGACAAGCTGGAGCAGCCCGCACTGCCTGGAGTGGCATTTTCCATGGTCAAAAAATTGCTGGCATTCAACGATGCTCAGGCGCAGCGTGTGGAGGTGGTGATCTTGTCGCGCAATGACCCGGTCTCGGGCATGCGGGTGTTTCGCTCAGCCCAGCACTATGGGCTGCCCATCGAGCGCGGCAGCTTCACCCGCGGCCAGCCGCCATGGCGTTACCTCAAACCGCTGCACGCCAACCTGTTTTTATCCACCCACCTGAGCGATGTGCGCGCCGCGCTGGACGCCGGGGTGCCCGCCGCGCAGGTCTACCCGCACTCTGCACATGCCAGCGAGGCGCACCCCAACGAAGTGCGCATTGCCTTTGACGGCGACGCCGTGCTGTTCAGCGACGAGGCCGAGCAGGTGTACCAGGCCCAGGGGCTGGCAGCATTTCAGCAGCACGAAAAGAACAAAGCCTCCCTACCCCTGTCGGCAGGCCCATTCAAGCCACTGCTAGCCGCGTTGCACCGCTTGCAACAAGAAGGCACTCCCGCCATGCGCGTACGCACGGCACTGGTCACAGCCCGCAGCGCGCCCGCGCATGAACGGGCCATTCGCACCCTGATGGACTGGCACATCGAGGTAGACGAAGCGATGTTCCTCGGTGGCCTGCCCAAGGGAGAATTTCTGCGCGAGTTCGAGCCCGATTTTTTCTTTGACGACCAGACCGGACACATTGAGGCCGCGTCCAAACACGTACCCTCGGGGCACGTGGCCAGCGGGGTAAGTAACCCGAAATCGGGCGAGACGGATTGATGGCCCCGTGCCCCTTCGAGATCGCCTGACTTCAGTTCACAGTAGTCACAAACCGCTCATAACCCCGCGCCCGCAACTCACACGCCGGGCAAGTGGCGCAGCCATAACCCCAAGCGTGGCGGTGCTGGCGGTCGCCTAGGTAGCAGGTGTGGGTGTGTTCGATGATGAGGTCGATCAAGGCCTTGCCGCCCAGCGACTCAGCCATGCGCCAGGTGTCAGCTTTGTCGATCCACATCAAAGGGGTTTCGATCAGAAAGCGGTGGTCCATACCCAGCGAGAGAGCCAACTGCATGGCCTTCATTGTGTCGTCACGGCAATCGGGGTAGCCTGAAAAATCGGTCTCACACACGCCAGTGACCATCACCTCCAAGCCACGCCGGTAGGCCACGGCGGCGGCCAAGGTCAGGAACAAGAGGTTGCGCCCCGGCACAAAGGTGTTGGGCAGACCGCTGGTCTCCATTTTGAAGGCGGTCTCACGTGTGAGCGAGGTGTCACTCACATCGCCTAGCACGGCCAAGTCGAGCAAATGGTCTTCGCCCAGTTTGCTGGCCCACTGGGGGAATTGACGGCGGATTTCGTCTAGCACCACCAATCGCGCTTCCAGCTCGACCCGATGGCGCTGACGGTAATCAAAGGCAATGGTTTCGACCCGCTCATAGGTCTTGAGCGCGTGGGCCAGGCAGGTGGTGGAGTCCTGACCGCCGGAAAATAAAACGAGGGCTGTCTTGTGCATGGCCCCGATGTTAAATCAGGCGGCTCAATCAAGTTTAGGCCAAGCGTTCTTTCAAACGCAGCTGATTGGGCAGCGGCACGGAGCGTCTGAGCACGTCTTCAGCCAGCCATAGGGCGGAGCGTTTGGCACGCTCGGCCACCATGGGCAGAGGCAGGTTGACGTAGTCGTCGTTGAAGACTTCAAAGCTGTAGTCACCCCGGTAGCCCAAGCGGTCTAGCTTGAGCACCAGACTCACCAGCTCATCGGTATGAACACCTTCGCCGGGGAACACGCGGAAGGTGCGCGCCGTGCTCATGCGCTCTTCAAACGTGCGGGTCTCTTGCCACATGAAGTCGGCCAGTTGCACCAGGAAAATCTTGCTGGGGTCGAGGTAGTCAATTTCGTCCAGTGGGGTCTTGGCCGCCAGGAT
>CANCAO010000234.1 GCA_947374105.1 Comamonadaceae bacterium
CGCTCCACGGTAGGCACGATGACGGAGTTGAATGATCACCTCAAGCTCTTGATTGCGCGTGCGGCTTCCTTGTTTGACAAGCAGACGGCGCAGCCGGTGCGGCATGACACGGCAGAGACGATCTATGCCGAAATGCAGGAGCGTGCGCAAGCTCTTGGCGACCCACGCTTAGTTGTGACGTTTCCGGTGGAGTTGCCTGCTACGACGTCGGCGGATGAAGTCACGCAATGGCTCTCACTCAGCGGTTTCACCAAGGTGCAGGCCGAGCGAGAAGTGGCTACCACTACGGGGCCAAGGAAAATGCTCGACGTGGTGGCCGATCGCTTCCGTCTCAGCAGCGCTGAAAAGTCCCGTGTGATCGAGGCCATCGAAGTCGCACTCAAGCGTGGCATCGGACGCATGGCGGTGTATGTGTTGAACGATGACGCTGAACCTGCCCTGTGGAAATTCTCCACCGGCCTGCACTGCGCCGACAGCGATCAGCGCTATACCGATCCCATCCCGTCGATGTTCTCTTTCAACTCGGCAGTGGGAGCGTGCGAGGTGTGTCGGGGCTTTGGTCGCGTCATTGGGGTCGATTACGGCCTGGTGATCCCTGACGTCAAGTTAACCCTGCGTGCTGGTGCTATCAAGCCCATGCAGACCCCCGCCTGGCAAGAGGCGCAAGACGATTTGATGCGTCATGCCGAGGCGGCAGGCGTCCCCCGTGACACGCCCTGGGTCAAACTCACACCCGAGCAACAGGCCTGGGTCATCAACGGCTCGCCCAATTGGAATGGCAAGTGGAACCAGCACTGGTTTGGCATCAAGCGCTTCTTTGAATATTTGGAAAGCAAAGCCTACAAAATGCACATCCGTGTGCTGCTCTCCAAGTACCGCAGCTACACACCTTGCGGCACCTGCAGCGGTGCGCGCTTGAAGACCGAGAGTCTGCTGTGGCGCATTGGCAGCAAAGCTGATGCGGATGCGGTGCTGGAGCCAACTCAGCGCTTTATGCCCAGCGGAGTGACGTGGACGCGCGCGCAACTTGAGGCCTGACCGGGCCTGTGCCTGCATGATTTGATGAGGCTGCCGATTGACAGGCTGCGGCGCTTTTTTGACCGCATGAGTCTCGCCAGTGGAGCGAATGGGGGTCAGATCCCGATTCAGGACGACCCACTTAACGGCGACCCTCCAAGCTCAACGAAATCGGGCTCTGACCCCCATTCGCGGACCGGCGAGCAACAGGCATTAAAACTTCTGCACGAAGAAATCAGCACCCGTCTCAAATACCTGTGCGACGTCGGCATTGGCTACCTGACTCTAGACCGCCAAAGCCGCACGCTCTCCGGCGGCGAGGTGCAGCGCATCAACCTCACCACGGCCTTGGGCACCTCCCTGGTGAACACCCTGTTCGTGCTGGATGAACCCAGCATCGGCCTGCACCCGCGCGACATGCACCGCATCATTGAAGCCATGCAGCGCCTGCGTGACGCGGGCAACACGCTGGTGGTGGTGGAGCATGACCCGGCTGTGATGCTGGCGGCTGACCGCATGATCGACATGGGCCCCGGCCCGGGCGAGCGTGGTGGTCAGATTGTTTTTGATGGCACAACTGATGACTTGCGCCACGCCGACACGCTGACCGGGGCTTATCTCGGCGGGCGCAAACAAGTCGGCATGGGCTTTCGGCGCTTGGTGGTCGAGAACACGCCGCGTTTGATTCTGGAAGGCGTGACGGAGCACAACCTTAAGGACGTGAGTGTTGATATTCCTCTAGGCCGTCTAGTGTGTGTGACCGGCGTGTCGGGCTCGGGAAAGTCAACTCTGATTCAGGACGTGCTGGCCCCGGCCTTGATGCGTCACTTCGGCAAGTCCACCGATGCCCCCGGTGTGTTTGATCGCTTGCTGGGGGCCGAGCAGCTCGGCGACGTTGTCTTTGTGGATCAGTCCCCCATTGGCAAAACCGCACGCTCCAACCCCGCCAGTTACGTTGGTGCTTGGGATGCCTTGCGCGAGATTTTTGCCAACGCCGCACTGTCACGCCAACGCGGCTACACCGCCTCCAAATTCAGCGCTAACGGCGGCGATGGCCGCTGCCCCACCTGCGGCGGCTCGGGCTTTGAGCATGTGGAGATGCAGTTCCTAAGCGACGTGTACCTGCGCTGCCAAGACTGCGACGGCAAGCGTTTTCGCCCTGAGATTTTGGAAGTCAAAATAGAGCGAACAGATCGGCAACTCAACGTTGCCGACGTCCTAGACCTCACCGTCCACGAAGCCGCACAACTCTTCGCCAACGACCGCGACGTCATCCGCGCCCTGCAACCCCTCGTCGATGTCGGTCTGGACTACCTGCGCTTGGGCCAGCCCGTGCCCACGCTCTCTGGCGGCGAGGCGCAGCGCCTCAAGCTCGCAGGCTTTCTGGCGCAAGCCGCCAAGACCAGCAGCGCAAGCCGCCAGGCCATCGCCCGCAAAGGCACGCTCTTCTTGTTTGACGAGCCCACCACCGGCCTGCACTTTGACGACATCGCCAAGCTCATGCGCGCTTTGCGCAAGCTGCTCGACGCGGGCCACTCCATCTTGGTGATTGAGCACAACCTGGACGTCATCCGCGCCAGCGACTGGCTGATCGACCTAGGCCCTGAGGGCGGCGACGCAGGCGGCGAGGTGGTCGCCACCGGCACCCCGGAAGACCTGAGCCAGCACCCCACCAGCCACACCGGCCAAGCCCTGCGCGAGTACGCAAGCACCTTGGGCACAGGCAACCACAGAGTGGAAGAGATGAGGCAGTGGGGTCAGGTTTTTGGGGGTCAGATCCCAATTCAGGACAGCCATGTTTCCGGAGAAAAAAAGTCTCGAACGAAATTGGGCTCTGACCCCCATAAACCTGATGCCCCCAATGCCGCTGGTACCGGCGCAGAAAATTCAATCCAAATCATCAACGCCCGAGAACACAACCTCAAGTCCCTCAGCGTCAACATCCCGCGCGGCCAGTTCAACGTCATCACCGGCGTCAGCGGTTCCGGCAAGTCCACCCTAGCCTTCGACATTCTCTTCAACGAAGGCCAACGTCGCTACCTCGAGTCCCTCAACGCCTACGCCCGCAGCATCGTGCAGCCCGCAGGTCGCCCCGAGGTGGACGCGGTCTATGGCATCCCGCCCACGGTGGCGATTGAGCAGCGCCTCTCGCGTGGCGGGCGCAAAAGCACGGTCGGCACCACGACCGAAGTCTGGCACTTCCTGCGTCTGCTCTACGTCAAACTGGGCACGCAGCATTGCATCCATGACGGGGCTGCCGTGCAGCCGCAAACGCCTGACAGCATCGCCGCGCAATTGCTGACAAACTTTCGCGGTCAGCACATCGGCCTGCTTGCGCCCCTGGTGCTCAACCGCAAAGGTGTTTATACCGAGTTGGCCGACTGGGCGCGCCCGCGCGGCTATACGCACCTGCGGGTGGATGGCAACTTCTTGCCGACCACGAATTTCCCGCGAATTGACCGTTTCAAAGAGCACACCATCGAGCTGCCCGTGGTCAGCCTGGACGTCACGCCCGACAACGAAGCCTTGTTGCGTGAGTGCCTGGCGCGTGCGTTGGAGCATGGCAAGGGCGTGCTGCATGTGCTGAGTGATCTGGACGGCCTGCGGGCGGCCATGCTGGACGGCACGCCCACCGCAGGCCTCGGTCAGTTGCACGTGTTCTCAACCAAACGGGCTTGTCCGGTCTGCGCTACCTCATATGCCGAGCTGGATCCGCGATTGTTCTCTTACAACAGCAAGCACGGCTGGTGCCCGGACTGCGTGGGTACCGGTGTCAAGCTCAGTAAAGAGCAGCGCAAGGTGTTTGACGATTCGGTGCGGGACGACGACAACAAGGGACGCGAGCAGACCTTTGGCGAGCCCGAGGTGGACGAGGTGCTGGACACCGCCTGCCCAAGCTGCGCAGGCACGCGCTTGAACGCCACCGCGCGCGCCGTGAGGTT
>CANCAO010000235.1 GCA_947374105.1 Comamonadaceae bacterium
GGACGACGCGGTGCGCCACCTGACGGGCGGTGAAGTGGACATGGCCGTGGCCTTCAACTTGCGTCCCCAACGCGATGTGCAGATCGTCTGGACGGCGGAGTTACCCCTGGGCTGCGTGGTCGCCAAGGACCACCCCTTGGCAGATCGACTACAGGTGACCCTGCAAGATGTGGCGGACTGGCCGCTGGCCGCGCAAAGCCGGGTTTTGGCCATTCGCCGCTACCTGGAGAGCAAGCACAGCTGGTTATTGGCACAGGCGAAACCACCGTTGGTCACCAATTCATTGCAGTTGGTCAAATCGCTGGTGCGCAGCGGCAGCCATGTGGCCATCACTTCAGAACTGGACGTGGGGCCGGAACTGCTGGCCGGTGATGTGCGCTTCATACGCCTTAAAGACCGCAACGCCAGCCCCCAGACCATCAGCGTGGCGCTGTGTGCCAGCCGTTCGCTGCCGCGCATTGCGAAAATGGTGGCTGACATCCTGTCGGAACAAGTGGCAAGCTATTTGCAACAGGTTCGACAGGCGAGTGAGCAAAAAGACTGTGGCCTTGGGTCGGTATCATCATCAGCTCTCCCCCTCTGATTTCTGCATGTCTTCCTCATCTTTTCCCGCCCCTCCCACCATCGGTCTGAACCTCGCTCAACAAGAAGCGGTCAATTTCATGCACGGCCCGTGCTTGGTGCTTGCGGGCGCTGGCTCGGGCAAGACGCGAGTGATCACTCACAAGATCGGGCGGTTGATTCAGACCGGCATGGACCCCAAGCGCATCGCCGCCATCACCTTCACCAACAAGGCCGCCGCCGAGATGCGCGAGCGCGCCAAGGGCTTGATTGGTCGGGCCGCTAAAGACGTGCGCATCTGCACTTTTCACGCGCTGGGCGTGCACCTGTTGCGATCAGATGGTGAGGTGCTGGGCCTGAAGCCCAAGTTCTCGATTCTTGACACCGACGACGTGACCAGCATCTTGAAGGACGCGGGCGGGTCGGTCGATGTGGCTACGGCGCGCCAATGGCAGTGGACTATTTCCGCCTGGAAAAACCAGGGGCTCAACGCGGCACAGGCCGAAGCGCAGGCCAAGGATGACAACGAGCGCATCACGGCACGCATCATGGCGCACTACGAAGAGCGCTTGACGGCCTACCAGAGCGTGGACTTTGACGACCTGATCGGCCTGCCGCTCAAGTTATTGCAAAACCACGAAGAAGTGCGCACCAAGTGGCAAAAGCTGATGGGCCATGTGCTGGTGGACGAGTACCAGGACACCAACGCCACACAGTACGAGGTGCTCAAACTACTGGTGGGCAGCCACGACCCGAAAAATTCGCGCTTCACCGCTGTGGGGGATGATGATCAATCCATCTACGGCTGGCGCGGGGCCACGCTGGACAACCTGAAAAAACTTCCCCTCGATTTCCCCGACCTTAAGGTCATCAAGTTGGAGCAAAACTACCGATCCACCGGTGCAATTTTGCGTGCAGCCAACAACGTGATCGGCCCGAACCCCAAGCTTTTCCCCAAGAACCTGTGGAGCGATCTGGGTGAAGGCGAACCGGTACGTGTGGTCGACGCTGACCATGAGGAGCACGAGGCTGAACGCACGGTGGCGCGCATCCAGAGCTTGCGTTCGGGCACAGAGGTGGTCGCGGACAGCACCGCGACGCATAAAGAGTTTCGTGACTTTGCCGTGCTCTACCGCGCCAACCACCAGGCTCGGGTGTTCGAAAAGGCACTGCGCAAGGCCAACATTCCCTACAAAGTCTCGGGCGGTCAAAGCTTTTTTGACCGGGCCGAGATCAAGGACTTGTGCGGCTGGTTTCGCCTGTGGGTGAACAACGACGACGACCCGGCTTTCTTGCGTGCGGTCACCACGCCCAAACGTGGCATTGGCCACCAGACGCTACAACAGTTGGGGACTTTTGGTAGTCAGTACAAACTGAGCTTGTTTGATGCTTTGTTTTCATCTTCTTTGGCGGCGGTGCTGAGCACGCGAGCTGTTGGCAGCCTTCATGAGTTTGGTCGTTACGTGAACGACCTGGAATACCGTGCACGCCACACCCAGGGTGCCGAGGACGCGCTGGCTTTTCTGCTCGCGTGGCTTAAGGAAATTGACTACGAAAAGCATTTGTACGACGGGGAGGACAGCTCAAATGCCGCTGCCTCGCGCTGGAAAAACGTCCTCGATTTCTGCGAGTGGATGGCGCTGCGCTGCGGCGGCGAGATTGACGATGCGGCGGGGGTCACCACATCGTCCGAGAAAAAGTCATTGATGGAAGTGGCACAAACGATCTCGCTGCTCTCCACCATCAGCGAACGCGAGCAAGACAGAGACGTGGTCACACTCTCGACCCTGCATGCCGCCAAAGGCCTGGAGTGGCCGCATGTGATGCTGGTGGGTGTAAACGAAGGCCTGCTGCCCTTCAAGCTAGGGGACGGTGCTGACGCCTTGGGCGGGTCCGAGCGCGATCACGAGTCAGCGAATGAAGACATTGCACAGCGCCTGCAAGAAGAGCGCCGCCTAATGTACGTGGGCATCACCCGCGCCCAGCGCAGTTTGGCGGTGAGCTGGACACGCCGACGAAAAAAAGGACGCGAAGTAATTGTCGCCCAACCCAGTCGCTTTATTGCCGAGATGGGGTTGGATCAGTCCACGGTCAAAGAAGACCCGCGCGAAAAACTTCGTGCACTAAGGGCAGAATTCGCCAAGAAAGCTCAGGATGCCGCAGCGACGAACGCTGTACTGGGTAGTTGATGAAATTCTCATATGAATAAGGGACCCTGACAGAGGCCACCGCCCTGATCAGGGCTTATTCTGGCTTGATCTTGGCCTCTTTGACAACCCGCGCCCACTTGCTCAAATCAGCCTTGAGATAGCCCGTCAACTCTGTTGAGCTGCTCAAGCGCGGCTGCATGTCGAGTGCCATCAATTTCTCTGTGTACTCGGTCGAATTCACGGCCTCTTGGACCTCCCGATTCAAAGCCTGAATGAGTAACGCTGGCGTTTTGGCGGGGGCAAACAGGCCTAGCCAGATGGTGGTTTCATACCCAGCTAAACCTTCCTCCGCAATCGTCGGCAAATCGGGTAACCCGGCATACCGCTTCAAACTGGCCACCCCCAAAGCACGCACACGCCCTGACTTGATGTTAGGTATGGCCGATGAGGTGTTGTCAAACATAACTGCAACATGACCCGCCAACACATCCTGGATGGCCGGGGCCGCACCCTTGTAGGGGACATGCGTCCAGGCGATACCGGCTTGTGATGCAAATAGCTCGGCCCCCAGATGGTAAGTGCTGCCCACGCCCGAAGTGGCATATGTGAGCTTGCCAGGATTGGCCTTGGCGTAGGCGATTAATTCTTTGACCGACTTCGCCGGCACGCTCGGATGGACAACGAGGATGTTTTCAATGGTCGCCACCAACGAAATTGGCACGAAGTCGTTCACCGGGTCATAGGGCAAATTAAGCGTGAGGTTGGGGCTAGCCGCCATGATGCTGCTGGTGCCCAGCAACAAAGTGTCGCCATCTGGCGCGGCCTTGGCAACATAGTTCGCACCAATAGCGCCAGTGGCACCCACCCGGTTGTCTACGATGACGGTACGCTTGAGTGAGGCGGATAATTTAGGTGCCAGCACACGGGCTAAGACATCGGTGGGCCCACCCGCAGCAAACGGAACGACGATGCGTATTGGCTTATCCGTCATTGACTGCGCTTGTGCGCCCACGACGCTGCACAGTAACGCACACAACAACGACCATTTATTTTGAAGTTTCATCAGAAGTACCTATATCAAACAATATAGTAAGCTACTTTTGATGATCTCGAAATGCAAAACGCCCACTCTAGAGTGGGCGTTTTGCTGTCAGCTAGTACTGCTGACGTGTTGGTTGCGCGAGAAGGATTTGAACCTCCGACCTTTGGGTTATGAGCCCAACGAGCTACCAAGCTG
>CANCAO010000236.1 GCA_947374105.1 Comamonadaceae bacterium
TAATGATTTGATGGCACGGGCGGCGGCCGAAGGGGCGACCAAACATTTGGGGCAAAGCATTGTGGTGGAGAACAAGCCGGGGGCGGGCGGCAATTTGGGCTCGGCGCTGGTGGCCAAGAGTGCGCCCGATGGCTACACCTTTTTGATCAGCGCGGCAGGGGTGATTTCCAACAGCATGATCAAGAAGTCCAACCCCTACAAGGACAGTGACTTGACGCCGGTGGTGATGATTGGCTTGTCGCCTTCGGTGATTGTGGTGTCGGCCAATTCAAGCTTTAAAAATTTGAAGGACTTTGTGGACGCCTCCAAGACCGGTCAGGGTTTTCACTTTGCCACTGCGGGCACGGGCAGCACGCCGCATTTTGTGGCGGAGGTGTTGAACACCCGCTATGGCGCAAAGCTCATCCCCGTGCCCTACAAAAGTGGTTCTGAGGGCGCTACGGCCGTGATGGGGGGCCAAGTGCAGGGCACCTCAGAAGCCAGCATTGTCGCGCTGCCGCATATCAAAGCGGGGGGCAAGTTCAGGCCGCTGGCCACCACCTGGGTTAAACGCATCTCGGCAGCACCAGACCTCAGCACCGCGACCGAACAAGGGTTCTCCGATCTGCAAATTGCCCACTGGGCCGGGGTGCATGCGCCTGCGGGCGTGCCTGCTGATATTTTGGACAAGCTGGCCGAAGCGGTGGACGTGGCCATGAAGTCTCCTGCAGTGGCGGATCGGCTCAAAAGCATGGGCATTGAGCCAGTCGGCGGCACCCGTGCAAGCTTCACCACCTTTGTTGACGAAGAGCGTGCCCGCCTAGCGCTGATCGTCAAAGCCTCGAACATGAAAGACGATTGAATGACAAGCCCACAAACCGCAACTTTGCGACCCGGCACCGTGCTTTTGAAAAAAGCACAATTGCGACAAGGTCTGTTGGTGGCCGGTGCGGCCAACGCGCTGAGTGCCCGACTGATCCAGCAACTCGGCTTTGAAGCCGTTTATCTGAGCGGCGCGGGCATCACCAACACGTTTTACGGCTTGCCGGACTTGGGCATTATTGGATTGAGCGATTTGGTGCAACACACCGCAGCCACACGCGACGCTGTGGACTTGCCCATCATCGTGGATGCCGACACCGGCTTTGGCAATGCGCTCAATGTGCGCCACACCGTGCGCGCGCTGGAGCGGGCCGGGGCCAACGCCATTCAGCTCGAAGATCAGGTTAGCCCCAAGAAATGCGGGCACTTCTCTGGCAAGGGTGTGATTGCCAAAGACGAGATGCTGGGCAAGATCAAAGCTGCAGTGGACGCACGGGAGAACCACGACTTTCTCATCATCGCCCGTACGGATGCGAGGGCCGTGTACGGCATGGATGACGCCATGGCACGCGCTGCAGCATTTGTGGAATGCGGGGCCGACATCACCTTTGTTGAGGCCCCGGCTAGTATTGAAGAGTTGCGCCGTATCCCCCGCGAATTGTCCTGCCCACAGATCGTGAATGTGGTGATTGGGGGCAAGACGCCCACATTGCCGCAAGCCGAGTTTGCCGCCATGGGATTTGGCCTGGTCTTGTACGCCAATGCCGCGCTACAAGGCGCAGTGCATGGCATGACGCAGGCCTTGCAGCATCTGCAACGACACGGTGAATTACGAGAAGACTCGGGCTTGGTGGCCACCTTTGAGCAGCGGCAAATGTTGGTACAAAAACCTTTGTTTGATGAACTCGAAGACCGCTATGTTTGAGCTCATCTCGCTTGGATTTAAGACCTCGGATAATCATTGACTTTCATCTTTAAAACTTCTCCTCTCTTCCCATGCTCACCCAAGACGAACTCAAAACCCAAGTCGGCCAAGCGGCCCTGAAATACGTGGTTCCCGGCGAAATTGTGGGTGTTGGAACCGGCTCGACGGTCAATAAATTCATTGACGCACTGGCCAGCATCAAGGGGCAAATCAAGGGTGCGGTGTCCAGCTCGGTCGCCAGCACCGAGCGCTTGCTGGCCTTGGGCATTCCGGTGTTTGACGCCAACGCGGTGGATGCGCTTGCTGTGTACATCGACGGCGCAGACGAAATTGACGGGCATGGCTACATGATCAAAGGCGGCGGTGCTGCACTTACGCGCGAGAAGATTGTGGCGGCCCTGTCACGTCAGTTTGTCTGTATTGCCGATGAGTCCAAGCGGGTGCAGACTCTGGGCAAGTTCCCCTTGCCGGTGGAAGTCATCCCGATGGCGGCTCAGCGTGTAGCGCGCCAGTTTGCGGCATTGGGTGGTGTGGCAACGCTGCGCGTGAAAAACGGCCAGCCTTTGGTGACCGATAACGGTCAACACATTCTGGATGTGACAGGTTTGCAGATTGCAGACCCGCTGGCGTTTGAATCAAAAGTGAACCAGTGGCCTGGGGTGATCACCGTGGGTGTTTTTGCGCATCAGCGGGCGCAGGTGTGTTTGCTGGGAACGCCGCAGGGCGTGGTGACGCTGACTTACTGAGGCGAACCAAGCTCCGTTGCGCCAAGACTCAAAGTCTTCTAAAACCGAATGCCGGCGGGGTTGCCTGGGCCGTTGTTGGGCTCCATGGGAGGTGGTGCTGTATAGGTGGGTTCGGGTGTATTGTCAGGTGCCGGTTTACTTGCAGGCGCCAATGGTGTCGGCTGCGGGTTACGGTAGCTGGCTGGCAATATCGACGTTTGCGGGTAGCCTGCTGCGTCCAAGAACTCGCGCCAATCGTTCGGCTGAAAACCTTTGATGCGCTGCCCCCCGATGGTTAGAAAAGGCAGAGTAGTTTCACCACTTAACTTCTGGAGTAATTCACCGTCTTTCGCAGTGGTGACGGTACGCTCAGTAAATGGAATTCCCCGACCCGTGAGTAAAGCCCGGCCATTGTTGCAGGGATCGCAGGCATTACCGCTGTATAGCGTGACGGGGTAACGGTTGACGATTTTTCGCAGTTCAAAGGGTAGATCAGCGCCAGCTGCGGCACTGGTCAGGTTTGATGCGTCAAGCTTGGTCCCTTTGTCTGTCGGTGCGGGCGGCTTGTCGGAAAAGGTGACGCGGCCGTCTGGTCCAACAATGCGAAACACGGTTTGCGCTAGCACCTGGGGCACAGCCAATGCCAGCAGAGTAGCCAGCGCTATTGGCGCTGTGAATGCGGCCAAAGTGGATGCTTTCATGTTCGCTCGCCTTTCGTATATTAAAGAGACGCCATCCCTTGGTGTCTCAATAAAGCGTCCAGACTGGGTTCGCGACCCCTAAATGCCTTGAACGATTCGATGGCGGGACGGCTGCCACCGGCTTCCAGAATCGACTGCCGGTATTTTCTGCCGGTTTCTACATTGGGTCGACCATCGTTACCAACCGTTTCTTCAAAAGCGGCATAGGCATCGGCACTAAGAACTTCAGCCCATTTGTAGCTGTAGTAGCCCGCTGCATAACCGCCAGAAAAAATATGGCTGAAAGTATGCGCCGTACGGCTCCAGGCTGGGGGCTGCAAGACGGCCACTTCAGCACGCACCAAGTCCAGCAAGGGCATGATGTCTTGCTCTGGCGAGTGTTCGGTATGCAGCAGCATATCGAACAGTGCAAATTCAATCTGGCGCAGGGTCTGCATGCCGCTTTGAAAGTTTTTGGCGGCCAGCATCTTGTCAAACAGGGCACGGGGCAAGGGCGCGCCAGTTTCGACATGGGCGGTCATGGGCTCCAGCACGCTCCAGTCCCAGCAGAAGTTTTCCATGAACTGGCTGGGCAATTCCACCGCGTCCCATTCAACGCCGCTGATGCCCGACACCCCGTGCTCGTTAACCTGAGTGAGCAGGTGGTGCAGGCCGTGGCCAAATTCGTGAAACAGGGTGATAACGTCGTCGTGCGTCAACAGAACAGGTTGGCCATTAACCCCTTCGGCAAAGTTGCAAACCAGGTGCGCTACCGGCGTCTGCAGTTGGCCCGTGTCGGGGCGCAACCAACGG
>CANCAO010000237.1 GCA_947374105.1 Comamonadaceae bacterium
CGCTGGTCAGCAACAAGAGCGGCAAGACCATCGTCACCAATGCGGGCTCCAACAGCAAGTTCTTGGGCGTGCTGGACTTTGAGGTCAAAGACAAACGCATCACCGACTTCCGCTACAAGCTGCTGCCCATCTTCTCCAACATGTTGCCCGCTGATGTAGAGATGGACGCGCTCATCACCAAGGTGCGCGCGCCCTATGAAGCCAAGCTGGCCGAGAAGCTGGCGGTGACGGAGGGCACGCTGTACCGCCGAGGCAACTTCAACGGCACGGGCGACCAGTTGCTGCTAGACGCCTTGATGGACGTGCAAGGCGCTGACCTGGCCTTCTCCCCCGGCTTCCGCTGGGGCACCAGCCTGTTGCCGGGCCAAGCCATCACCCGTGAATGGCTGATGGACATGACCGCCACCACCTACTCCTACGCCACCGTGACCGAGATGAGCGGCGAGACCATCAAAACCGTGCTGGAAGACGTGGCCGACAACCTCTTCAACCCCGACCCCTACTACCAGCAAGGCGGTGACATGGTGCGCGTGGGCGGCATGCAGTTCAGCTGCAACCCCAACGAGGCCATGGGCAAGCGCATCGACGACATGCGCCTGAACGGCAAGCCGATTGAAGCCGACAAAAAATACAAAGTAGCAGGTTGGGCCCCCGTGTCTGAAGAAGCAAAAAATGCGGGCGGTAAACCTGTATGGGAAGTAGCGGAGCAGTGGCTCAAGGCCCAAGGAGGCAAAGTGTCCAAGCGTAAACTCAACTCGCCCAAACTCAAGGCCGTCTTGCCCAACCCTGGCTACCTGTGATAGTTAAGGGCTAACCTGGCTGGTCAAGCCTAGTCTCGGTCTGACCTGCAAGGTTTCAAAGACGCTTGAGCAAGGCCAAGCCCGTCTCCCGCGTGCCCAGGTTGCCACCCACATCGCGGGTGCATTCACCTGCCGCAATGGTGGCTTCCATGGCTTGCTCAATGGCTTTAGCGGCGGCAATGTAAGCGGGCAGGGCGCGGCGCTGGCCGTGCCAGGTCAGCAGCATGGCCGCAGAGATGACTTGCGAGAAGGGGTTGGCTTTGTTTTGCCCGGCAATGTCAGGCGCTGATCCATGTGCGGCCTGGCCCATGGCGTGATCGGCTCCGGCATTGAGTGAGCCGCCCAGGCCTAGGCTACCCGACAACTCGGCGGTGAGGTCAGACAAGATGTCGCCAAACATATTGGTCGAGACGATCACGTCAAAGCGTGCCGGGTTGCGCACCACATGGGCCATCATCGCGTCGACGATGAAGTCGTCCACCGTGATCTGTGGGAACTCTTTGGCCACCTTGTGGCACTCGTCCAAGAAGATGCCGTCTGTCACACGGAGCACGTTGGCTTTGTGTACAAGTGTTACGTGTTGGCGGCGCACCGAAGCCAGCTCAAAGGCACTGCGGGCAATGCGTTCGCAGCAATGGCGGGTGATGCGGCGCAGCGAGATGGCGACATCGGGCGTGACCAAAATCTCGCTGTTGCCGGATTCGACATTGCGGTCGGCGTAAAAGCCCTCGGTGTTCTCGCGCACCACCACCAGATCGAACGGGCCTGTGAGCGTTTTGACGCCGGGGTAGGTGCGGGCTGGGCGGATGTTGGCAAACAAGTCCAGGCTCTTGCGGAAAAACTTGGACGGGTTGATCTCGCCCTTAGCCTCGTCCTTGAAGTCATAGGTGGCCATGGGGCCGAGCAGAAGGCCATCGGCGGCGCGTACTTTGGTCAGCAGCTCAGGCGTGACGGTGGCGCCGCGCTGCTGCAAGCTGTCATGGCCCGCGATTTCGTGTTCCATGGACAAGCCAAGGTCAAATTTTTGATTGACAGCGTGCAGCACGTCAACGGCAACGGCCATGGTTTCTGGGCCAATGCCGTCGCCGGGGATAACGATAAGTTTCATGGTGTGTTTAAGTTAATTTTCTATCGCACCGTCATTCCCGCGCATGCGGGAATGACGGTGCATTTCAATTTTCAATCTTGATATTGGCATCCTTGACGACCTTCTCAAACTTGATAGCTTCGGTGCGGACGTACTCAGCAAACTCTGCGGGGGTGTTTTTAGGCACGGCCAAATCCTCGGCCACAAAGCGGTTGTGAATCTCGGTGGAGGCCATGATGGCATTCACTTCGCGGTTCAGGCTCTGGACGATGGTGGCAGGCGTGTCCGCTGGTGCGAACAAACCACCCCACAGGCTGTAGCTAAAGCCGGGCAGGGTGGCCTCAGCCACCGTGGACACTTGTGGCAGCGACTTCATGCGTTGCGGTGAGGTGACCGCCAGCGCCTTGAGCTTGCCGCCCTTGATGTGCGGCATGGCGGCTGAGGCGCTGCTGAAAAAGAGTTGGATGCGATCCGTCATCAAATCGGTCAGCAGCGGCCCCACGCCTTTGTAGGGGATGTGCGTCATGTCCAGCTTGGTGCCCATGGTCAAGGCCACGGCAGACAGATGGCCGGGCGTGCCAGCGCCGACCGAGCCGTAGCTGAACGTGCCCGGCTTGGCGCGGGCCATTTGAATCAGCTCGCTCAGGCTGTTGTACGGTGCGCTGGCGGAAGCCAGCAAGACCAGCGGTGCGTTGCCAATCATCACCACGGGGATCAGCTCTTTGAGTGGGTCGTAGCCCAGGTCTTTCATGATGACCCGGTTCACCACCATCTCGCCGGTTTGCCCCAGCAACAAGGTGTAGCCATCGTTGCGCGACTTCACCGCCAGGCGCGTGCCCACCGTGCCCGACACGCCGGGCTTGTTGTCCACCACCACCGACTGTTTGTAGGCAATGGCCAAGCGCTCGCTCACCAGCCGCGCAAAGGTGTCGCCCTGGCCGCCGGGGGCGTAGGCCACCACGATGGAGATGGGTTTGGCGGGGTAGTCCCCTTCGGCGGCGGTGGCGGATAGGGCGACGCTTGCCAAGCTAGCAAGCACTAAACCTAAACGCAGGAAGCGTTGCATAGAAAAACGGGTCATGGTTTTCAACTTCAATCGGGGTAGCTGTGGACTGGTCCCCTCGACAGGAATCGAACCTGTATCTGACGCTTAGGAGGCATCCGTTCTATCCATTGAACTACGAGGAGAAAAGGTGGATTGTAATTTGTGCTTACTTCACTTGGTCAGCAAGCGCATCGCCTCTTCCAGCCCTTTTAGCGTGAGCGGGAACATGCGCTGGTTCATGATCTGCTGGATGACGGCGATGCTTTGGCGGTAGTGCCACACGCCTTGCGGCTCCGGGTTGATCCAGACGAATTTGGGGAAGGTGGTGGTCAGGCGCTGTAGCCATTCGACACCGGCTTCTTCGTTGTTGTATTCCACGCTGCCACCGGGCTGCAAAATCTCATAGGGGCTCATGGTGGCATCGCCGACAAAGATCAGCTTGTAGTCTTTGTTGTACTTACGCAAGATGTCCCAAGTGGCGAACTTCTCGGCAAAGCGGCGGCGGTTGTTCTTCCACATGAAGTCATAGACGCAGTTGTGGAAGTAGTAGAACTCGATGTGTTTGAACTCGGTCTTGGCAGCGCTAAAGAGTTCTTCCACCCGCGTGATGTGTTCGTCCATGGTGCCGCCCACGTCCATCAGCAGCAGTACTTTCACGTTGTTGTGGCGCTCGGGCCGCATTTTGATGTCCAGGTAGCCCGCATTGGCGGCGGTGGACTTGATGGTGTTGTCCAGGTCCAGCTCGTCTTCATGGCCTTCACGCGCGAACTTGCGCAGGCGGCGCAAGGCCACCTTGATGTTGCGCGTGCCCAGCTCCTGAGTGTCGTCGTAGTCCTTGTAGGCGCGCTGGTCCCACACTTTGACGGCGCTCTTGTTGCGGCCTTTCTCCTGGCCGATGCGGATGCCTTGCGGGTTGTAGCCGTTGGCCCCAAAGGGTGAGGTGCCGCCCGTGCCAATCCACTTGCTACCGCCTTCGTGGCGCTCTTTCTGCTCTTCAAAGCGCT
>CANCAO010000238.1 GCA_947374105.1 Comamonadaceae bacterium
TCCGCACCGTTGGAGATGTCGAAGTTGATGTTGCGGTGCTTGTCAGATCGGCCATAGCCCTCGTTGTCCATGGTCCAGCAGTCAAAGCCCTGGGCGCAAAACCAATCCATCGCTGACGCAAAGGGCCGACCCGGCACAGCCAAATCAAATGTGGGTTGCGACGCCATGGATGAGCCGTGCACAAAGAAAATCGTGCCCGCATGCGGCACCGAGGGTGATGCTTTTTTCTCCCACATGAAGAGCTTGATGTCGCCTTTTTTAATCCAGTGCTCAGCCCCGCCGGTCCATTTCACGTCACTCATCACATCGTCTCCTGTTTGGTTTTTAGTTCGCGCCTGTGGCGCAATATTGGGTGTTTTCACCGCATTGATTTTAGAGAGCAAGCCCCTTGCTGTGTCACTGTTTGGGCCTGTGTTTTCACGGGTTACACAGGTGTGCAATAGGTGCTATAAAGTTCCGCATGAATTGGCGCAGCAGTGACACTAGCCGTGGATTTTTGACCCGCATTACCCCAGCGGCCCTTGTCGTTTTCAGCGTTTTCTCCACCCAGGCGCAAGGCGTGGCGACTGCGCAGGGTTGGCGCATCTTGTTTGACCAGCGCTTGGGCAACTGCGTGGCCTGCCACTCCATCCCCGATGCGCAGGGCAGAAAGACCGGTATTCAAAGCACGTTTGCCCCTGCGCTGGACGGCGTGGCCAGCCGACTCCAGGCCGATCAGCTGCGCCAGTGGGTGGTGGATGGCCGACGCATCAACCCCGACACCTTGATGCCACCTTTCGGTTTGATTTTGAGTGCCAGTCAAATCGAAGACGCGCTTGCTGCCCTGCAAACTCTGCGTTAGCATGGCCGCGGCTTGATAACGACAACGCACTCAACACAACTCATTCTTCCCCATGAACACCGCCTCACTCCAACAACTCAAACTTCGCCCCAGCGGCGCGGTGTTGGAGCTAGAGCCCTTGTCTGATACCGGCAACGCCGTGCCCGTCGGTGTTCGCTTGCAAGCCCCAGTGGGTCTGACGATCCAATCTTTTGCGCTGTATGCACCTGACAACCCGGTGTCGCAACTCATCAACATCACTCTGGGTACACCTGCGAACCGCTACAGCTTTGACACCCGCGTTCGCCTGGGGGCCAGCCAAGACATCTGGTTGGTGGCCACGCTGAGCGATGGCTCATTGCTGGGTCATCACGCGCCCACGGTGTTGACCTCATCGGCTTGCTTTGATGCGAGTTGATTGACCCTTACCCCCAGCATGGCAGAACCCGCAAACTTTCCCATTCGCCTTACCGTCACCGGTTCGGTGCAGCCCGGCGCAAGCCTCAAGGCCGTGCTCTTGATTGGTCACCCCATGGAGTCGGGTTTTCGCACGATGGAGTCCGGCCAGCTCGTACCCAAGAACGTGATTGAAACACTGCTGGTGCGCTTGAATGAAACCCTCCTGTTTCAGGCCAGCACCGGCATAGGCATCTCAGCCAACCCTTACTTCGCTTTTCCCGTGGACTTGCCGCAAACTGCACCACCCACGGGCTGGCATTTGAGCGTCAATTGGGTGGACGACAAAGGCCAACGCGGCGAGTTGAAACGCGAGCTGCGTTGATCGTCACGGCCATGAAAGTACGCTGGCAAATACTTTGGGTATGGCTTGGTTTAAGTGTGCTGTGTGCCACCTCTTTTGCCGATGCACAGGCCGACACCCGCATCGATACCCGAACCAGCGGCCATGTCTACCTGTCACCGCAATTGCATGCCTTGCAAGACGACCCGCAGCGCAACCCCGTGGCCCTGTGGCAAGAGCGCGGCCAGGGCTTGTGGCAAGCGCAATGCACCAGTTGCCACGGCGCTATGGACAGCGTCAAGCGCAGCGTAGCGAGCTTTCCGCGCTTGAGTGCAGACGGCAAGACCTTGGTGAATCTGGAAGATCAAATTCTGCGTTGCCAGCAGCGTGGGGCTGCGCCTGCATCAACCCCTGTCCAAGCCACTGCACCAAGCTCTACAGCTGGTGCTGCTGCATTGGAAAGCGACAGTGTCCTCAGCCTCAGCGCCGCCTTGCACCAGGCCGCCAAAGGCGAGCGCATTCAAGTGGCTCTAAGTGCCACAGCCTCACCCGAACACACCGCCCAGTGGCAGGCACGCTTGTCCAGCGGAGAGCGCCTGTACCAGGCCCGCATGGGACGCATGAACCTGGCCTGCATGCACTGCCATGACGGCAAAGTCGGCGCTCAAATGCGGGCCGATACCATCAGCCAAGCGCACCCCACGGGCTTTCCCATTTACCGCATGGCCTGGCAAACTCTGGGCTCGCTGGATCGGCGCTTGCGGGCCTGCTACTCGGGCGTGCAAGCCCCCATCCCGAGCGCGGGCAGTGCCGACCTGCGCGACCTGGAGCTCTTCCTCAAAGTGCGCGCCAACGGCATGCGGCTGGATGGGCCGTCAATCCGAAGATAACTTCGGCGCTAACTTCAGCGAGCACGAGGTCGCTATAAATTTAGTAGCTTTTCGTGCTAGTTCTTATTGGCTTGCAGGCCGATTTGGCATATAAAAAATCGCCTTGACGGCGATTTTTTAGGGGTTGGAACCTGATTTAACTCAAGCGAAGCTGAACCCTTGGTTCTTCAAGGGCAGATTGCGCACCGGCTTGCCTGTGGCGGCAAAGATAGCGTTGAGTACCGCTGGGGCCACCACACAAATAGTGGGCTCACCCACGCCACCCCAGAAGTCAAAAGTGGGCACGATGACGGTTTCAACCTTGGGCATTTCCCTGATTTTCAAAACCCGGTAAGTGTCGAAGTTGAGTTCTTTAACGCGACCATTTTCAATCGTGTTTTCACCAAAGAAAGTGGCCGACAGGCCGTAGGCCACGCCGCCTTCCACCTGCGCGGCAATCTGGTCGGGGTTGACTGCGTGGCCGCAGTTGGTCGCCAGCACCATGCGGTGAACTTTGACGACACCAGTGGCGCTGACCGATACCTCGGCTGTGGCCGCAGAGTAGCTGCCGTAGCCCATGAACTGCGCAATGCCGCGGAACACGCCCGCAGGCAGCGGCTTGCCCCAGTCGCCTTTGTCAGCCGCCGCGTTGAGCACGGCCAAATGCTTGGGGTGGTTTTGCAGCATGGCCCGGCGAAACGCGAGCGAATCTTTGCCCGCGGCCTTGGCTACTTCCTCAATAAAGCACTCGGCATACACCGCGTTCTGGTTGGTGTTGACGCCGCGCCAAGGGCCCACGGGGACGTGGGTGTTGCGCATGACGTATTCGGTCAAGAGGTTGGGTACGGTGTAGCCAAATTGGGCGTCGCCGGGCTCTTTCCAAAAGCCCTGCACTTGGCGTTCGTCCTTGCCGTCTTTGATGCCCAGCGGGTTGAGCAGGGCGTTGATGGACTGGCCTGAAATACGAACATGCAGGCCGACCAAGTTGCCTTGTGCATCGAGTCCGGCGCTCATCTTGGCTTGCGAGATAGGGCGGTAGAAATCGTGCGCTTGGTCTTCTTCACGCGTCCAAAGCAGCTTGATGGGCGTGCCCATGAATTGCTTGGCAATCGCCGTGGCTTGGTGCACATAGTCTTGCGTACCA
This sequence comes from Comamonadaceae bacterium, assembly GCA_947374105.1. GTDB lineage: Bacteria > Pseudomonadota > Gammaproteobacteria > Burkholderiales > Burkholderiaceae_C > CANCDA01. The sequence goes on from CANCAO010000238.1 coordinate 3,573, forward strand.
CCTCTTCGGCCAAAACCGCCACCCAGGTCTTGCTTGTAAATCTCGCACTGCGCCAGGGGAATGCCTGCGGCCTCGGCCAGCGCGGCGTGCGAGGCCTCCCCGTTTTGCGTGGGTACCCAGCACTCAGCACGGGCGATTTTTCCTTCGGCATTGGCCGTCAATTTGACAGTGGCGTTCATGGGCTCCATGGGCGCGTGGGCCAGGAATGGGGTGGTGTAGGTGGCCTCCACCTTGGTGGCGGCGCTGGCAATCGCGCCCAGGGCATCGCCCTCGTTGCGCCCGGCCACGCTGCCCAGCGCCACTTGGGCGTTCAGGCCCTCGGCCAGATGGGCGGCAATGCTGGCGCTGCTCACACGAGCGTTGG
>CANCAO010000239.1 GCA_947374105.1 Comamonadaceae bacterium
TCGCGTCAATCACAAACCACTCGTGCACGACCTCAGCGGGTTTTGCGCTGAAAGTTGACATGAGATTTCTCTGCTTAAGGAGGGTTTGTCGGGTTCTTTTCCACGGTCGGCGTTCCTCTACTGGGAATCTCTTAGGTGGGGAGTGTCACAACGAAAGCGCAGCCCAAAAGTACCGCATTGTTGCTGTAACGTTCTTCGCCGCGGAACCACAAATGCGCTGCGAAGCCTTGGATTATACAAAATTAGAAGCCGACCGGGTAGCCGTCTTTACGATGATCCGACGCGGCGATGTAGCCGTGCTCGGTTTTCATGGCCATTTGGGCGCAACCGAACTCAGTGTCAAAGCGTGGGGACACCTTGACTGGGTGACCGCGTTGGATCAAGCCCTCAATCGCCTCGGGCGAGAAATTCCACTCCACCGCCACGCCGTGGTTGTCGTCCATCACGCGCCAGCGCGGGGCGTCGCTGGCGACCTGGGGGTTTTGCCCATGATCGGCCACGCGCACTGCGACCTGCACATGGCCCTGCGCCTGCATGGAGCCGCCCATGACACCAAAGCTCATCAGCGGCGCGTCGTTACGCGTGAGGAAGCCCGGAATGATGGTGTGCGAGGGCCGCTTGCCCGGGGCCACTTGATTCGGGTGGCCCGGCTTGAGGTTGAAGCCCCAGCCCCGGTTTTGCAGGGCGATGCCGGTGTTGGGCACGACCACGCCCGAGCCAAAACCTTTGAAGTTGGACTGGATGAAGGAGATCATCATGCCGTTTTTGTCCGCCGCCGTGAGGTATACCGTGCCGCCGTTGTGGGGTGAACCCGCGCGGGCCGGGGCGGCGCGATCCGGGTCGATCAACTTGGCGCGCTGGGCGAGGTAATCGGTATTCAACAAGTCGGTGACGTTGACTTCCCGCATGGCGGCGGGGTCCGCCACGTATTCGTGCAGGTCAGCAAAAGCCAGCTTCATCGCTTCGATCTGTAAATGCTGCGACAGCGCTGTATCCAGCCCCGCTGCACGCAAGTCCAGATGCTGCAACATGCCCAGCGCCATCAATGCCCCAATGCCCTGCCCATTGGGGCCAATCTCATGCAGCATGACATCGCGGTAGCGCACAGCGATCGGCTCGACCCAATCGGCCTGGTGCGCCGCCAGATCAACCTCATCTAGCAAACCGCCAGTGTTACGCGCATGGTCGGCAATGGCCTTGGCCAGCTCACCATGGTAGAAATCGTCGCCCTTGCTGGCGGCAATGCGCGCCAAGGTGTTGGCTTGGCCGGGGCAAATGAAATGCTCGCCCGGCAGCGGTGCGCGCCCCTGCGGTGCAAAAGCCTCACGGTAGCCGGGTTGAGGCGACAACTCCGCCACCTGCGCCTGCCACTGGCGGTGCACCGTGGGCGAAACCATATAGCCCTCACGCGCGTAGCGCAGGGCGGGCGCCATCAGCTCGGCAAAAGGGATGGTGCCAAAGCGGTCCGACAACGCGCGCCAGGCCGACACCGTGCCCGGCACCGTGACCGAATCCCATCCGCGCAAAGGCATGGCGGCGTACTTCGAGAAATACTCGGGCGTCCATTTGCGCGGTGCGCGACCCGAGGCGTTCAGGCCATGCATCTGTTTGCCGTCCCACAGGATAGCGAAAGCATCGCCACCAATGCCGTTCATGCAGGGCTCCACCACGGTCAGCGTCATGGCCATGGCCAGCGCCGCATCCACTGCATTGCCGCCGCGCGCCAGCATCAGCAGCCCCGCCGCAGAGGCGAGCGGTTGCGAAGTGCTGACCACATTGGCTGCGAGCAGCGGCATGCGCTGGGAGGTGTAGGGGAAATCCCAAAAGGCGGAGGTGCTGGATGTCATGACTTTGGTTCTTGGGTTTTAAAAAGGAGGCGAAAATCCAGGGTGTGATCAGTCAATTCATTCGAGCTTAACCTTGGCCGCCTCTACGGCCTTGGCCCAGGTGCGCAACTCCTGCGCCATCTGCTGGCCAAACTCATCTGCCGGGAGGTACTTTAGCTCCACGCCTTGCTCTTGCATGCGCAGCTTCAACTCGGGCGCGGCCAGCACGCTTTGCAGTGCTTTGCCCAGCGTGGCGATCACCGCAGGCGGTGTACCTTTGGGTGCGGTAAAGCCAAACACGTTGTCGGCCCTAAAACCTTTGACGCCGCCTTCCTCTACGGTTGGCACATCCGGCAACAGGCCGATGCGCTTACTGGAGGCCACCGCCAGCACCCGCAGCCGACCGGCTTTGACCTGCGGCATCGAGGCCGGAATGCTGTCAAACATGATGCTGGCCGTGCCCGCAATCAAATCAGGAATGGCCTGCGAGCTACCCTTGTAGGGCACGTGAACCACATCCACCCCGGCGGCCAGTTTGAACAGCTCGGCCTCCAGGTGCGACAAGGTGCCCAGGCCCTGCGACGCGTAGTTGTACTTGCCAGGGCTGGCTTTGAGGTAGCTGATCAATTGGCTGACGTTTTGCACCGGCAGCGCGGTTGGCACCACCAACATGTGCGGCACACTGGCGATACCGGCCACCGGCACGAAATCACGCGTCAAATGCACCGACGGGTTCGAAGCTGCCGCAGCGATGGAGAGATTGGTGACAGCAGCCATATAGAGGGTGTAGCCGTCCGGAGCGGCCTTGGCCGCCAAACCCAGACCAATATTGCCGAACGCACCGGGCCGATTTTCGACAACCACTGGCTGACCCAGCGTCTCCGACAGCTTTTGCCCAATGGCACGCGCCAAAATGTCCGAAGCCCCTGCGGGTGGGAAGGAAATGATGACCTGTATCGGCCGCTCCGGGTAGGCGGCGTGGGTCGAACTTACACAGAACAGCGCTGAGCAGGCCAGCACGAACGTCCCCACCAGCCGTGCACCAGGGGCTGGGAATCTGCATTTTGCCAAGTCTAAAAATTTCATGCGTCGCTCCAATTAGATGATGAATGGTGGGTTATTCACCGGTCCATACGTGCCGGTCTATACGTTGATGCAACATTCATGCCCAGCCCCGTTAATATAGGCCCATGTTCAGTTACCGCCACGCCTTCCATGCAGGCAACCATGCCGATGTGCTCAAACACACGGTCTTGATTGCCATTCTTAAACACCTCATCGACAAAGACTCGGTGATGACCCTGCTCGACACCCACGCCGGGGCTGGTTTGTACCGGCTGGATGGGGATTACGCCGACACCAGTGGTGAGGCCGCTGACGGCATCCTGCGGCTCACGGGCTTACTGTCACCCACCAAGCTACCCAAAGATTTGGCAGACAAGCTGGGCCCCGACGGCTTAGCCCCGGCCCTGAAAAACTACCTGGAGATGGTGGCCAGCTTCAACACACCGGGCAGCCACAAGGTTTACCCCGGCTCGCCCTTCATCATCCAGAACCTGATCGCCGGGCGTGACCGGGACAAGCTCAAGCTATTTGAGCTGCACCCGACAGACTCGAAAACATTGAGCGCCAACGTCGCGCAACTTAACGCAGGTCGCCAGGTCGCCGTGCTGCGCGAGGACGGGTTTGAGGGCATCAAGAAATTTTTGCCCCCGCCCACCCCCCGCGCCCTGCTGTTTTGCGACCCCAGCTATGAGCTGAAAGACGACTACGACCGCGTGCCCGTCATGGTGGCCGATGCTGTCAAACGCTTTGCCGTGGGCACCTACGTGGTCTGGTATCCCATCATTCCGCGCCCGCAAGCGCACGACCTGCCGCGCAAGCTCAAGACCTTGGCCACAAAGGCGGGTAAAGGCTGGCTCAACGCGACGCTCACCGTCAAGTCCAGCAAACTACTCACCGACGCCGAAGGGCAAACCCAGCGCCCTGGCCTGCCGGCCAGCGGCATGTTTGTCATCAACCCACCGCACACCTTGAAAGCCGCGCTGCAACTGGCCCTGCCCCAGATGGCAAAACTGCTGGCACAAGACC
>CANCAO010000240.1 GCA_947374105.1 Comamonadaceae bacterium
TAAGCCACGCCAAACACGGGGATGAGAAAGGTCACGCTCACCGTGCGCGCAGGCCCCATGCGTGTAATGAGCCTAAAGAACAAGATATAGGCCATGGCTGTGCAGAAAAATGCTAGCAAAATAATAGCTGCCCATGCATTAAAACTGGGCATCTTGGTCGGAACTGTCATCAAAGCGGGTAGCAATAAAACTAGGCTGCCACCGATCTGACTACCCGCCGCATTGGCCATGGCGGGCGAGCCATTCAAATATTTTTTGGTGAAACTCGCGGCGCTGCCGTACAGCAGCGTGGCCGTAAGGCAGGCCAGTACTGCCAAGCCCGATCCTGGATCAGCTTGGCTGAACGAGGCTTTGTCCCAAGCCAGAGCGGCCACGCCGACAAAGCCGATCATCAAGCCCAATAGGCGCGAGCCATTGGGTCGATCATGCAGCCAAACCCAGGCCACCAGCGCCCCCCACAGCGGCACAGTGGCGTTAAGAATCGCGCTCAAGCCGGTATTAATGTGCAGCACTGCAAAGCAGTACAGCGCAAAGGGCAGGCCGCTGTTGAGAACACCCACGATCAGAATGGGTCTGAGCTTGGCAAGTAGGGCAGGCATTTGTCTTTGCCACAGCAGCACAGGCAGCAGAAACAATGCGGCCAGAAACATGCGTAAGAAAGCGGTGACAAAGGGGCCAAATTCTGCGGCACCCAACTTCATCAACAGGAAAGACGCGCCCCAAAGAGCTGCGAGCAGTACAAAGTCGATGGCGGTGCGGGTGTTCATGTTTGTGCGGTCACAATAAAACTCCCTCCAATTGCAGCAACGCCACCTTGCGGGGTAGCCCTCCCGCATAGCCGGTGAGGGCACCGTTGCCGCCCACTACCCGGTGGCAGGGCACGATGATGCTGATGGGGTTGCGCCCCACGGCTGCGCCAATCGCTCTTGCTGCGCTGGGCCGACCCACACGATTGGCTAATCCGCCGTAGCTCTCGGTCTGGCCGCGTCCAATGGTCATCAACGCGTGCCACACGCTTTGCTGAAAAGCGCTGCCTGCGCTCAAGTCCAGTGGCAGGTCAAAGTGCTGGCGATGCCCAGTAAAGTAGTGGGCCAACTGTTGTGTAGCCTGGGCCAGCCAAATTTTCGAATCAGCCGAAGTGGTTGATGGCTTAGTTTGCGTGGCTTGCAGCGTCGTGGCGGGAGGGAAGTGTTTCTGGTCCAAAAACCACACGCCGCACAGGCCTTGCGGGCTGGCGGCCAGCAAGATGGGCCCCAGCGGCGAGGGGATTTCCCGGGTTTGGGTGAAGGCGGGTAGATTCATGGTCTTGCGTCTCAAAAGTGCGCCCGTAGGGCCGCGAATAGCGTGCACACCATGATAAGCCTGAGCATGGATTCGCCGCCTACAATTCGTTCACAGTTCGACAACTTCCCCCCACCCACTTTTGAGGATTCCATGCAAATCAATCCCTCTATCTTCAAAGCCTATGACATTCGTGGCATTGTGCCCTCCACCGTGAACGAGGCCATGGCCGAGGCGCTAGGTCGCGCTTTTGGTACCGAGGCGCGGCGCCAAGGTGAGAGTCGTGTAGCCGTTGGGCGTGACGGGCGCTTGAGCGGCCCGATGCTGGTGGCGGCGCTGGTGCGCGGCTTGATGGCCGCAGGTATCGAGGTGATTGATGTTGGTATGGTCACCACGCCCATGCTGTACTTCGCGGCCAACATCTTGTGCCGAAGCGGTATCCAAGTCACGGGCAGCCACAACCCGAAGGACTACAACGGTTTCAAGATGGTGCTGGCCGGGCGTGCCATTTATGGCGACGACATTCAGGGTCTGCGTCAAACCATGCAAGACGACAGCTGGGTACTACAGCCCGGTGGCAGTGTGCGCGTTGAGGACGTGTCAGCCGCTTACCGCGAGCGCATTGTGAGTGACGTCAAGCTGGCCCGGCCGATGAAAATCGTGGTTGATTCGGGCAACGGCATCGCGGGAGCTTCGGCCCCGGGCATCTTGAGGGCCCTGGGTTGCGAGGTGACCGAGCTGTTCAGCGAAGTCGATGGTGACTTTCCCAATCACCATCCCGACCCGAGCAAGCCTGAGAATCTACGTGACGTGATCAAAGCATTGCAAACAAGCGATGCTGAACTTGGCCTGGCTTTTGACGGTGATGGTGATCGCTTGGGCATCGTCACCAAAGATGGTCACACCATTTACCCGGATCGCCAGATGATGTTGTTTGCACAGGATGTGCTCAGCCGTGTGCCGGGCGGTACCATTGTGTTTGACGTGAAGTGCTCGCAGCGCCTGGCTCCCGCGATTGAGGCTGCCGGAGGCAAAGCTTTGATGTTTAAAACCGGCCACTCGTTGATCAAAGCCAAGATGAAAGAAATCGACTCGCCTCTCGGTGGCGAAATGAGCGGGCACATCTTTTTCAAAGAGCGCTGGTATGGCTTTGACGACGGCACCTACGCCGGTGCCCGTTTGCTGGAGATACTGAGCCGATCGCCCGACGCCAACGCCGTGCTGCACGCCTTGCCCACGAGTTTTTCAACGCCGGAATTGAATGTGAAATGCGCGGAAGGCGAGCCGCATACCCTGGTGGCGCAGCTGGTGGCCCGTGCTGCGTTTGCCGCCCCCGCCCAGGTCAACACGATTGATGGTTTGCGCGTGGACTGGCCTGATGGCTTTGGCCTGATCCGCGCGTCCAACACCACGCCGGTTTTGGTGCTGCGCTTTGAAGGCCACACGCCAGAGGCATTGCACCGCATTGAGGCCGAGATGCTGACGCTGCTGCGCACCGTTAAGCCAGATGCGGCGTTTGAGGAAGCTTCGCATTGACTAAGCTTTAGGCAGTTAGGAGCCACATGCGCATCCTCATTGTCAAGCTCTCCTCTCTAGGCGACGTGGTGCACACCATGCCCGTCGTGCAGGACATCCGTCAGGCCTTGCCGCACGCGCAGATCGACTGGGTGGTTGAGCGTGGCTTTGCGCCCTTGGTGCGGCGCTGCGCGGGCCTAGCGCGCGTTATTGAGTGCGACTTGCGGCGCTGGAGAAAAACACCGTTCACGGCCAATACACGCGCCGAGTGGCAGACCTTTAAACAGGTGTTGCAAGCTCAAGCCTATGACGCGGTGATTGACCTACAGGGCCTGAGCAAATCTGCCTTGGTGGCGTGGCTGGCGCGCTTGGCCCCCGGAGGCAAGCGCTACGCCATGGCCAATCAGACCGAGGGCTCGGGCTATGAGGCTCCTACACGCTGGGTGGCCGATGTGGCTATCACGCTGCCAATGCACATCCACGCTGTGCAGCGGGGTCGCTTGCTGTGTACCAAAATTTTCGGCTACGACGTGCCAGTTTCAGAATCATTTGGCCTTGTAGACCAGTATTCATTGGCGCAAGAAGCTACTGAAATCATAGCAAATGGAAATCCATCAGTTGAAAAAACAGCAGCCCATAGCACCGTAAATCAGCCCTGTATCGCGCTAGTCCACGGTACCTCACGCGCTGACAAAGAGTGGCCGCTCGACCATTGGATTGCCCTGGGCACGCGCTTGCAGGCTGCAGGCTACGCACTGGCCTTGCTGCATGGCACAGACGCCGAGCAGCAGCGCAGCGAAGTCCTGGCCGCCCAATTGCCCGGCGCTGTGGTCTGGCCGCGCCTGAGCCTGGATGCGCTGACCGACGCGTTGGCTGTCTGTGCAGGTGTGATCGGCGTGGACAGTGGTCTAAGCCATATCGCCGTGGCGCTGGATCTGCCCCATGTGCAGCTTTACAACTTTGACACCGCCTGGCGTACCGGTCCACTCAACCGAGCCCGCCAGCTCAGTGTGTTCGCCCAGCCCGCACCCAGCGTGGATGCGGTTTGGCAGGCGTGGTTGGACGTGTCTGCATGATCCGCAGGCTTTACT
>CANCAO010000241.1 GCA_947374105.1 Comamonadaceae bacterium
ACAGCGCTTGCGCGTCCAAAACAAGTTGCGCTCCCGCGCTTGTCGTACTCATTTAATTCCCCTCAAAAACTGCTCCAGGATAATGCAGGCCGCGCCCGCGTCGGCGTCTTTGGCGCCTGAGGCCAAGGCCTCGGTGGTGCTGTAGCGCTCATCCACTTCAAACACTGGTAACCCCAAACGTCCCCTCAATTGACGCGCAAATTTTTTTGCCCGTAACGTGTTTTCATGCGACGCGCCATCGGGGTGGTATGGCACGCCCACTACCAAGGCGTCGGGCTGCCACTCGCGAACACGCTCGGTGATGCGGGCAAAGCGAGCATCGCCCTCTGCTTGAATGGTGGTTTGCGCCTGGGCGCTGCGCAGCAGTCGATTGCCTACGGCCACCCCGGTTCGTTTGAGGCCAAAGTCCAGCGCCAAAAATGTGGTCAACGTGGCAGAAACCTGTACTGGGGCGGATGCCTGGCCCATGCTCATGCATGCCCCGCATTAGGCGACAACATCCAAGCCTGCAAGCCCAGCAAAGACAAGGCTTTGTCGTAGCGCTGTGACACCGGGGTATCGAAGATGACCGTCTGATCGGCGTTAACAGTGAGCCAGGCGTTCTCACTGATCTCGGACTCCAACTGCCCTTCGCCCCAGGCAGAGTAGCCCAGGGAAATCAACACGCGACGCGGCCCGGCCCCAGTGGCCAAAGCTTCCAAAACGTCACGGGACGTGGTCATCTCCAGCCCTCCCGGTATGACCATGGTAGAAGCGTAGACTGGGTCGCTGGCTGGCTCGACGGGGGCCTGAATGGGCTCGTGCAACACAAAGCCACGCTCGGTCTGAACCGGGCCACCCTGGAACACGGGCTGACCTTTTAGGTCGGCACGACCCAGGTGCAGCTCGACCTTTTCAAACAATCTCTCCAGATTAATATCGCTGGGTTTGTTGATGATCAAACCCAAGGCACCCCGTTCGCTGTGTTCACACAGATACACCACGCTTTTAGAGAACGCCTCATCTGCCAAGCCAGGCATGGCAATCAGAAAATGATTCGTGAAATTAGTCGGGGCAGAATCATTGGACATGTCTGAATTTTAGCCGCCTTCATGACAATAACGAGGACAGACTTCGTCCGCCAAGTTACACAAAACCTCAACACAAGAACGACTCTACAAAGCCTTTTGCTCTGAGCACCAAACGAAGCTAGGCTTGAAAGCTCAAGCCTGAACTTCCAGCTTGGCGTAGTGCTGGACCAAGCCCAACAATTCTTCTTCGTTGTAGGGTTTGCCCAAGTAGTGGTTGACGCCCAGTTCAAGAGCGTGTTCGCGGTGCTTCTCCGCCATGCGCGACGTAATCATGATGATGGGCAAGTCGTGCATCTTCACATCAGCACGGATATAGCGAGCCAACTCAAAACCATCCATGCGCGGCATCTCAATGTCAGACACAACAACGGTAGGGCGCTCTTCTTGCAGGATCTCAAGGGCTTGGCGGCCATCGGCGGCCAGGATTACCCGATAACCTTCGCGCTTAAGCAAACGCTGCGTTACACGTCGCACCGTGATGGAATCGTCCACCACCAAGACCAGCGGTATCGCACCGATTTCCGAAATCAAGACAGGTCGCGCCTCCAAGACCTCGGATGCAGAACCAGAGACTTTGGCAGTTCGTTTTGAGCTTTGCAGCGCGCGCGCCTGCTCACCATAGAAGCTGTCCAAAGCGACGGGGTTGTAGATCAAAACCACGGCGCCAGAGGCAAGCGCTGACATCCCTGACAACCCAGGCAAACGTGCAAGTTGTGGCCCCAAATTTTTGACCACGACCTCCTGATTGCCCAAGACTTCATCGACGTGTGCGGCCAATCGCTGACCTGCACTCCGGAAAACAACCACCGGTTGAGTCTTGCCGATCATTTCCACACTGTGACTTGATGCCTGCAACAAAGCGCCTGCCCAATAAAGTGGAACGGCTTCACCATTATGGTCAATATGTCCAGCTTGATAAGCTTGCTCCAAATCTGTAGCCGTCACCCGCTTCACCATCTCAACCAAATTGGAAGGAACACCAATGCTTAACTGCCCCATACGCAGCATGACCACCTGTGTCACGGCGGTGGTCAGTGGAAGCACCAGTTTAAAGTGAGTACCTATACCCAACTTGGTTGATGTTTCAATCCGCCCGCCCAAAGCATTGACTTCGGTTTTCACCACGTCCATTCCGATGCCGCGTCCTGACAACTCAGTGACCTGTGAAGCTGTAGAAAATCCTGGTGTGAAAATGAGACTCGCCACATCGGCATCAGACAAAACTACGCCCTGTGAAACCAAGCCATTTGCCAATGCTTTTTCGCGAATGCGCTCAAGGTTCAGGCCAGCACCATCATCACTGAAAGTAACTGACACGTCATTGCCTTCGTGCTGCAAGCTAATCTCGATATGCCCAGCGCTTGCCTTGCCTGCCGCTTGTCGATCAGCACCGTCTTCAACCCCATGCGCCACGGCATTGCGCAACAGGTGCTCAAAAGCTGGAGCCATACGGTCGAGCACACCACGGTCCATTTCAATGGAGCCACCCGTAATGTCCAGCTTGACTTGTTTATGCGCGTCTTTCGAGGCTTGTCGCACGACACCATAGAGTCGCTCAGAAATGCTCTCGAACTCCACCATGCGGGTTCGCAACAAATCTCGCTGCAACTCTCGCGCTTGACGCCCTTGCGCGATCAAATCATCTTCAGTACCTGCAATGGTGCTTTGCAAATGCCGCTGCACCGTAGCCACGTCGTTGACGGACTCGGCCATCATGCGCGTCAGTTCCTGAACTTGCGTGAAACGATCAAACTCCAGTGGATCGAAACCTTGTGTGCTGTCTTTTGTAAGTGTCAGCCGTGACTGCATTTGCGATTCGGCCTGGAGTTCAATATCTCTAAGTTGCCGCCGCAAGCGATCCAGATTTCCAGTCAGATCGCTTAATGAGCCCTTCATTTGCCCCAAGTGCTCGTCAAGCCTAGAGCGCGTGATCATGACCTCTCCCGCCTGATTGAGCAAACGATCAAGCAACTGCGAACGCACACGCAAGAAATGCCCCCCCGTTTGACGTACAGGGACATGGGCGACAGCAGGTGCCACAGGACTCATAACGGACAGTTCAGACGCGGCTTTTCCGGCAGCGGCAGCCGTCTCAGTGACAACCTCTCTCAACGCTGGCTGCGATACCTCAGCTTCTGCGACCGAAACGCTGGTACGAAGGTCATCGAAGTCACGCTGCAAAAGGTCAAATCGCGCCAGCAAAGGATCGATCTGTGAAGACTTCACGAATTCAGATCCGATTTGCTCAATGGTGGATTCCATTTGATGAGAAACCTCACCCAAGCGCATCGCACCGGCCAAACGGGCACTGCCCTTTAGGGTGTGCAAAACACGCAACACTTCAGCGCGCGCATCTAAAGCCTCTGGATGCGCCGCCCACCTGCGCAATGCGCCTGCCAGTTTAGGCAACAACTCGTCAGCTTCTTCCTCGAAAATAGGGAACAAATCTGCATCAACATTGTCAACAGCATCAATCTCATCGTCATGCTCGCTCCGTACGATTTGAGCAGCACCCAAAGGCGAGTTACCCGTTGCTGTTTGTTGATCTTGAACGGCCGCCTCAAAACTGCTCTCGTTCTCAATCACCTCACTCGGCTCATCCTCTTGCACTTGCACTTGCAGTACTTCAACTGCTGCGATTGCAGGCAAGTCGTGATGTAACTCGCCCTCCGAATATTCATCCGGAATATCAAAACTCACAGATGGCTGGAATTCCGTACTCGAAATATCTTCAAGCAACTGGAGCAGCTCAACATCTGGCTCCTTCAGGAATCCTGCGGCGAACTGATGCAAGAGATGTCGAATATTG
>CANCAO010000242.1 GCA_947374105.1 Comamonadaceae bacterium
ATCCAGCAGCTTGAGTGCCCTACCTTGGGTTTGATGCCGCAGTGGTAGCACCGCCGCCAAGCTGTCCAGCAGGTGGTGCGTCAACATGTCTGAGGGGTCGCGCACGGCGGTCAGGTTATAGACCTTGTTCCATTTTTGAATCAGCGTCAAGTAGTCCAGCAGCAAATCCAACTGGCTCGCACTGAGATCCTGACCCAGCGTGCGCGCGCCCTCCTCTAGGGTCTGGCGCAGAGGATTTGCGTGGGGCACGACTGGATTACTCATGAGACTCCGCGCGACTGCCACTCACAGCGCAAGCTCATCCACAAGTTGCTCGCGCGGAGAAGCAACAAAGCCCTTGAAGCCACTCTTTTTCAGGTGAATCATCAGCAACGAAATGCTGGCGGGCGTAATGCCAGAGATGCGCGAAGCCAGACCCAGCGTTTCAGGCCGGTGCCGAGTCAGGGTCTGCCGCGCCTCAATCGACAAAGCCGTCACCTGCATGTAATCCAGATCGACAGGCAATTTCATCCCCTCCAAATGCACGGCGCGCTGCACCTCGTCTTTTTGGCGCTCAATGTAGCCCGAGTATTTGGCTGCAATTTCCACCTGCTCAATCACCAGCGCGCTCAGCTCGCCCAACGCTTGCGGCGAAACCGCCTCGCTGGTGAAGCGCCCGTCATCCAAGGACATCAAACCGGTGTAATCAACATCGGGTCGGCGTAACAGATCAAACAAATTGTGCTCATGCTCAATCGCCTTACCTAAAACGCGCTCTGACTCGGCTACTGAAAGATTGCGCGGATTCACCCAGGTACTCTTCAATCGCTCTGTTTCACGTGAAACAGCATCGCGCTTGCGGCAGAAACTGTCCCAGCGGGCGTCATCCACCAAGCCCATGTGCCGCCCCGCCTCAGTCAGACGCAGGTCGGCATTGTCCTCACGCAATTGCAGTCGGTACTCGGCCCGGCTGGTGAACATGCGGTAAGGCTCGGTCACGCCTTTGGTAATGAGGTCGTCGACCAGTACGCCAAGATAGGCCTCATCTCGGCGCGGCAACCAACTGTCCTTCCCTCGGCACTGCAAAGCAGCATTGATACCCGCAAACAAGCCCTGCGCTGCGGCCTCTTCGTAGCCGGTCGTGCCGTTGATTTGTCCCGCAAAAAACAGGCCCGCCACCTGGCGCGTCTCGAAACTTGATTTGAGTGAGCGCGGGTCAAAGTAGTCGTACTCAATGGCATAGCCGGGGCGCAAGATATGGGCATTTTCCAAGCCCTTCATGGAGCGCACCAACTGGTACTGAATGTCAAACGGCAAGCTTGTGCTAATGCCATTGGGGTAGACCTCATGGGTGGTCAGCCCTTCGGGCTCCAGAAAAATCTGGTGGCTGTCCTTGTCGGCAAAGCGGTTAATCTTGTCTTCCACACTCGGGCAATAACGTGGCCCCACGCCTTCGATCTTCCCCGTGAACATAGGGCTTCGGTCAAAACCACTGCGAATGATGTCGTGCGTGCGCTCATTGGTGTGGGTGATCCAGCACGGCACTTGGCGCGGGTGCATGGCGGCCTGGCCCATAAAGCTGAACACGGGCACCCCGGCGCCCATGCCGCCTTGCATGCCATCACCCGGCTGCGCCAGACATTTTGAAAAATCAATCGTGCGGCCGTCCAGTCGCGGCGGCGTACCGGTCTTCAGGCGTCCTTGCGGTAATTTCAATTCTTTCAAACGAGCCGACAGCGACACGGCCGGTGGATCCCCCGCTCGGCCCGCCGCATAGTTGTTCAAGCCCACATGGATCTTGCCGTCCAGGAATGTCCCCGCAGTCAACACCACGGTGCGGCTACGGAACTGAATGCCCACCTGGGTCACCGCCCCAACAACCCGGTCACCCTCCACCATCAGGTCATCGACAGCCTGCTGAAACAGCCACAAATTGGGCTGGTTTTCCAAGCGCTGGCGAATCGCCGCTTTGTACAAAATACGGTCAGCCTGCGCCCGCGTAGCTCGCACAGCTGGGCCTTTGGAACTGTTCAGAATTCGAAACTGGATGCCGCCCTCGTCGGTGGCAATCGCCATGGCACCGCCCAGCGCGTCCACCTCTTTCACCAAATGCCCTTTGCCAATGCCCCCGATGGACGGGTTACAACTCATCTGACCCAGGGTTTCGATGTTGTGACTCAGGAGCAAGGTTTTACAGCCCATGCGCGCTGCCGCCAACGCGGCCTCGGTCCCCGCATGGCCGCCACCGACCACGATCACATCAAATTCTTGGGGGTATAGCATCAGACAACCTCAGTCCATTCAGTAGCCGGGCATTTTAGCGCAACCCTTCATTTATCTATATCTAAAGGGTCTCTGTTGCTATTATTTTAATAGCTTTAAAGCCATTAAAAATAACATTGTTGCGCCTATATGTAGTCGGCCCTGCAAAATTCACCCACACACAAAACGCACCCCAAAAACGCGAGACGTCCACGCCATTCCACGCGCGATCATGCTTGCTGCCACTGTTTGCGTGCCCCGCTGGCCTGACAGCATAGCCTGCAACAGACGCAAAAAAACCGCCACGATGCCCAGCCGAGCAATGGCACGCATCAACCAGCGCAGGTTGTAGCCCGCAGCACAACTGATGCTGTGCAGCGCATCCCCCAGCGCCCCCTGGAGCCAGCAACGATCCATACGGTGATCGGACTTCAAATGCCCAATGGCGGGCTCCACCGCTGAGCGACGTTTGAGCCAGCCCTTTTGTTGCTCACTCAGGCGCTTGGACTTGACCCGGTGAATGATCTGCTGCTCTGGGTTGTCGGCATCCACCCCTCGAAAGCCCAGATCAACCACCACATCCTTGATGGTGATGCTGTGGTCTTGAATCAAGTTGGTGGCTTGCTCCAGGATGTTGCTCAGGATGTGGCCGTCATAGGGATTGCCGGGGAAGGTGCGCGCACCCAGCATCAAGCCGTCAAGGTGTGAGACCACCACCGCACTCTTGACGCCAAACTCATAAGGCTTGCGGGCCTTGCCCTTGCCAATGCACTCCACCTCTGGTGCGTGCAGGGCGTAGAGCTTGTTCTTGTCGCCTCGCTGTTGGGTGCGCACGCGCTCGGCGCGCTCAATCCACATGGCCAAGTCGCTGGCGGCTTTGGGATGAGCGGGTCGCTCCAAAGGACTCGTGCTTTGGCACTTGCGCTCAATCTCGCGTATGACAATGCCCAGTACCGTGCGCTGGCGTTTGAGGACGCGCCTCAGACGCCGGAATTGTTTGGCATGGGCGTAGCCACCCGCCTTCCAGCGCAAGGCCTTGCCCTCTTTGGCAAAGGTTTGTTTGAGTTGAATACCCATGCGCTTGGCGGCACTGACCACCTTGTGGCGGGCAATCTCCAGCAGGCGGCTGTCGGTGGGGTGGGCAATGGCCTTCTCTTGCACGGTGGTGTCCACGATCACGCGCTCCAGGTCTTTGGGCTTGATCGCCTCCAGGGCCACGGCGGTGTCGATGGTGGCTTTGAGCAGTAGCTCCAGGCCTGCTTCGCCCAGGTCGCGTCGGAAGCGTCCGATCTGGGTGGCGTCACAGGGCAGGCGGTGTTCAAAGTAGGCCATGCCACTGAAGTACTGCCACAGAATGTTCTCGCTCCAGCGCACGACCAGTTCTTCGTCGCTGAGGTTAAAGCTGTGCTTGAGGTAGAGCAGGCTGGCCATCAGGCGTATGGGCAACTTGGGACGTCCGGCGTTGCTGCGGCCTGCACCTACCAGGAGCAAAGTGGGGCCGAACATGTCGTGGCCTTCCAAGGTTTGGCCTGCACGGGCCTGCCGTTCAAACATCGCAGCCACTGAGGCTTCGATCTGAGCCCAGGGCAGCCGGGTGGCCAACACCGCCAGGGGATCACTCAAATTGATCATGGCGT
>CANCAO010000243.1 GCA_947374105.1 Comamonadaceae bacterium
CTGGCAGCCCTATGTGGAGCCGAGTTGGTAGCGCTGAAAGTCTATCCGCGCTACACCCAAAGCTACTTTGAAGGCGCTCTGTCACTTTCAGCTGCAGATGTGGCTCGGGTGGAAAAACAGTGGGCCGACCAAGCGCAGGCGGTGGTGGATGCGGTTAAAAAAGCCGGTGCTGCCAAAGGCGTCACGGTCAAGACGGTCACGGTGAAGTCAGACCTTGTGTCTGACGCCGTGATTGCCACCACCAAGAAACACAAGGCCGATGTAATTGTCATGGCCTCGCACGGTCGCAAGGGCATCAAACGTTTGTTGCTAGGCAGTGAAACGCAGCAGGTTCTCACCCACTCGCAGGTGCCGGTTCTGGTGCTGCGCTAGCGCCTCATTGGCTTGCCCTATGGCACCTCGGGTGGCTGGTCAAGATTTCGGACACAGCAACCTGAAGGGCCGATGAGTTTTATCGCACCAAAAGCACAGGCACGGTGCAACCCGCCAGGACCTTGGTTGCCACCGATCCCATGACAAGATTGGTCAGCGTACCGTGACCATGTGAGCCCATTAAAACCAGGTCAAACTTACCGACCTCAGCCAGCTTGGCAATTGCATCGCCGGCCGCTCCGATCTTCCACTGGCTCTTGGCCAGTATGTTGTGCCGCGTCAAAAATTTGGAGGTCGGGGCCATGATTTTCTCCACCTCTTCGGTGTAATACGCGTCCACAATGTCTTTGCCCAATGCAGCTCGTGCACGCGCTGGCAAAACGGACTGAACGGTGAACAGGGTGTAATCATTGGCCGAGGTAAAAAGCTCCTCGTGCGTCGTGACATACGCCAGCATTTTTTTGGTATAGATGCTGCCGTCAACCGCCAGAAGAATTTTCATGATGGACCCCTTGTTGAAAATCCCAGTTTAGTCAGCGTCTGTGCGATGACGTTGATCTATATCAAACCCAGGCGTACAAGCCCTGCCTATCATGGAGTCATGAGCGTCAACATTACATTTCTGGGTGGTGCTAACACTGTCACCGGCTCCAAATACTTGGTGAATGATGGCGAACACCGCTTGCTCGTAGATTGCGGACTCTTCCAAGGCTATAAGCCCTTGCGTCTGCGCAACTGGACATCACTTCCTGTCCATCCCAAGCAGCTTGATGCCGTGCTGCTGACCCATGCCCATCTGGATCACAGCGGCTACCTGCCGCTACTGGTGCGCGAAGGCTTTGAAGGTCGCATCTTTGCCACACCCGGCACCCGCGCACTTTGTGGGATTTTGTTACCTGACAGCGGCCACATTCAGGAAGAAGACGCGGCCTTTGCCAACCGCCATGGTTTCTCCAAACATGCGCCCGCCTTGCCGCTTTACACGCGGCAAGATGCGCTAGATTGCCTGCCCCTAATCAAAGCCATTGATTTCTCTCATACCTTCGAACCTATCCCAGGCTGGCGCGCCACTTTCACCCACGCTGGCCACATTTTGGGAGCGGCCAGCGTATTGCTGGAAGTAGCAGAGCGAAGAATCCTATTCTCCGGAGATCTGGGGCGTACCGATGACCTCATCATGCATGCACCTGACCGCGCACCCGCAGCAGATACCGTGTTAATTGAATCCACCTACGGCGACCGTGAGCACCCGCAAGAAGACGTGCTGGCCGAACTCGGGCCCGCCCTGCACCGTGTGTCGGCGCGCGGCGGCGTAGCGGTGATCCCGGTGTTTGCCGTGGGCCGGGCGCAAGCCGTGTTGCATGCGATTGCCGAACTCAAAGCACAGGGCAACATCCCCCAATCACTGCCGGTTTTTCTGGACAGTCCCATGGCCATTCACACCACGCAGTTGATCGCTCATTTCGCCGCTGAGTATCGTCTCAATAGCAAACAGGTCAATGCGCTGACCCATTGCGCCACGATGGTCAACACGCCGGACGAATCCAAAGCTCTGGCCAGTCGTCATGGCCCTATGGTGATTCTGGCGGCCAGCGGTATGGCCACCGGGGGTCGTGTACTGCACCATATGGCGCACTACGCGGGTGACTACCGCAACATGATTCTCCTGACCGGCTACCAAGCCCCCGGCACACGTGGTGCCACGCTGGCATCGGGCTCAAGATCTGTTCGCATCCATGGCCGTGATGTGAGCGTGAATGCCGAAGTAGTGCAATTGCAATCAGCCTCGGCCCATGCCGATGCGCGGCAATTGATAGCCTGGCTGCGCACAATGCCCGAAGAGCCAGGGCAGGTCTATATTGTCCACGGTGAGATGGGGCCTGCAGATGAATTGCGCAAACGCATACAACATGAGTTGGGCTGGCGTGCCCTCGTACCCGAACACGGCTCAAGCTGGCCGACCTGAGTTACGCACGGTTACTTCGATTTTGCTTTCAGCCCTGAGAATCTTTCTCATGGGACTCAAACTTTTCCACATCACCGAATACGCAGAATCCATGTTTCTGTCGCCCGAATCACAGCGGGAGGCCACCCACCCCTGGGTGATCATGCTGGCGTCTAGCCTGTGGCTGACCGTTGTGGGTAACTGGGCGCTATGGCGTGCCTTGTTCAAATTGCCAGAATTTTCAACGGCTACCCCCTGGGGGCTGGTCGTCACGCTGATGCTGATGGTGACGTGCGCGATCGGACTGCTCTTGTGTGTGTTGAACTGGCATTTCACCCTCAAACCCGCCATCACATTGGTGTTTTTTCTGGTGGCCTTCAACACCCATGGACTGCTGGTACAAGATGGATTTCTGAACAGCAAAATGATCCAGCGCGTGGCGCAAAACCCGCCAGAGGTGCTGCGCGGCCTGAGCAGTTGGCGTTTGTTTTTCACCGTGAGTGTTCTCGGCGCAGCGCCAGCCATTTGGCTCTGGCGAACCTCCATTCGCCGTGTCACCTTTATGCCCAATTTGGTTCAAAACGTTAGTTTTATCCTGCTACTGGGTGCCGTGCTGGGCGGCCTGTGGCTGATCGAGCGCCATGCGATGACTGCACTGTTCGAGAGTCAACCCCAGCTCGCTGAGTTGATCAGCCCCTTCAACACCTTAGGGAGTCTGGCCCAAAACCTGAAGGGCGAATGAAAACCAACGAATAGACGCGTGAGAGGTTCAGCTCAGCGCAGCAACCGCGACCGCGTTTCCTGGTATTCACGCCGCAGGCGCGCCACCAGAGCAGCCGTGCTTTGAATTTCGTTAATGGCACCAATACCCTGACCGCAGCCCCAAATATCTTTCCACGCCTTCTTGGCGTTACCCCCAAAATCCATCTTGCTCGGATCGCTCTCGGGTAAGTTGGCCGGGTCCAGTCCCGCAGCGCGGATGCTAGGAGCCAGGTAGTTGCCAGGCACACCAGTGAAGAGACTGCTGTACACAATATCGTCTGAATCGCAATCCACCACAGCTTGTTTGTAGTTATCGGCTGCACGCGCTTCTTCGGTGGCAATAAAGGCCGAGCCGATGTACGCGAAATCAGCGCCCATGGCCTGCGCCGCCAGCACCGCGCCGCCGGTGGCAATGGCACCACTCAAGGCCAGCGGGCCGTCAAACCATTGGCGAATTTCCTGAATCAGCGCAAACGGGCTCTTCACTCCGGCGTGACCCCCGGCTCCAGCGGCCACGGCAATCAGACCATCGGCCCCTTTTTCAATCGCCTTGTGGGCAAACTTGTTGTTAATGATGTCGTGCAACACTACGCCACCATAGCTGTGGGCCGCCTGGTTGATTTCTTCGCGAGCACCTAGCGAGGTGATGATGACGGGCACCTTGTGTTTTACGCACAAGGCCATGTCGTGCTCCAGTCGGTCGTTGGACTTGTGCACGATCTGGTTGATGGCATAGGGCGCGGCCGGCTGATCCGGGTTGGCCTTATCCCACGCCGCCAACGCCTC
>CANCAO010000244.1 GCA_947374105.1 Comamonadaceae bacterium
TGCGGTGCGGGTGCGCCGCCAGAGATGACGGGCGAGGCCACGGGTTCCACCGCAAACACCTGGAGTTTGGGCCACTTGGCCTTGAGTACTTGGGCGCAGCCCGTGAGGTGGCCACCCGTGCCTACGCCGGTGATCAGCACGTCTAAACCGTCCGGAAAATCAGCCAAGATTTCTTGCGCCGTGGTGCGTGCGTGCACCGCCACGTTGGCGGGATTTTCAAACTGCTGTGGCATCCAGCCGCCGGGCGTGCTGGCCAGCAGCTCTTGTGCACGGGCGATGCAGCCTTTCATGCCCAGAGCGCGCGGCGTCAGATCAAAACTTGCACCGTAGGCCAGCATCAAACGACGGCGTTCGATGGACATGCTATCGGGCATGATCAGCACAATTTTGTAGCCCTTTACCGCGGCCACCATGGCCAGGCCAACGCCCGTGTTGCCTGAAGTCGGCTCAATGATGGTGCCGCCGGGTTTCAGGGCGCCGGAAGCCTCAGCGTCTTCCACCATGGCCAGGGCAATGCGGTCTTTGATGGAGCCGCCGGGGTTGCCGCGCTCGGACTTGATCCACACATTAGCGTCTGCACCAAACAGGCGGTTGATGCGCACATGGGGCGTGTTGCCAATGGTTTGGAGGATGTGGTCGGCTTTCATAGGGATCCTGTCAATGTTTTGATCCGTGTATTCTGTCACTTCACGGAGTCCTCCATGATTGATCTCAAACTGCAACGCCCCGCTTTGCTCGCGCTGCTCGCTGCTGGATTTTTTGGTGTGGTGCTGTCGGTCCATCTCTATCGGCATGGGTACCCTTGATGAGCCGTCGCCTCGCCTGACATCACATTTTTGGAGACCAATTGTGCGACTCACCCTGACAGTCCTGGCACCAGGCGTACAGCGCGTCGTACATCACCTGACCGTGCTTGAGCATGTCGTGGTCATCTATGAATAGCTTGGACAAGCCCAGAGACACTGCATACAGCCCGGCAGATTGCGGTGTCAAGTCAAGGCGCGATGTATCAGCCCCGCGCACGATGACGGCTAACTGCTGCAGCGCCGAGTCATTGAGCTGGTACTTGTTCAAAAAGGCATCGAAGCTGCACAGTTCGCCAACGTGGCTCATCTCCACGCCGGGAATATCGTAGGGCACCGCACCAGTTTCTTGTGCAATGCGCAGCACGTCAATCGACGGGACGTAGAGGAATTCCGCCTCTTTGTCGATGAACCGTTCAATCAACCAGGGGCAGGCGATCCGGTCAATCTTCGGACGTTCTCGGGTGATCCATTTCATGGCGACTCCTTATTTTTTCCTGAATTCTTTGTGACAGGCGTTGCACACATCGCGTGTCTGCTCAAAAGCAAGTTTGATTTTCTTGAGGTCACCGGTCTCCGCCGCTTGGGTCAATGCACTGGTTTGGGATTCAAGATCTGAACTCAGCTTCTTGAATCGGTCTTCTTCAAACCAGATGTCTTCTTTGGCTTTGGTGTCGCCACGCTCTGTGCCGGGTGCAAACCCTTCCCAAGGCAAACGGCTCAGTATTTCAACGTAATGAGCATCACTTTTGACTCGTTTGACATCAAAGGGACGATTGCCCTCTACGGTTTGCAACAGGCGACTGAAATAGGTGCTCATCACAGTGAACACGGCACGGCGGTGCTTGATTGCCTGTTCACTTTTACGGTCTTGTCCCAAAGCAGGCAGTGACACGGCACAAAGCCAGCACAGAGCACCGACAAGGTATCGGGGTTTCAGATTGAATTTCATGGGTGTGAACTGGTTCAGGGTAATTTCAGCGGTGCAGCAGCGGGTAAAGCACCAGGCCGATCAACGAAGCGCCGGCCACGATGACGGGTTCCTGCAACTTCTTGTACTTCCACAAGATCACCACCGTGGCAATGGCCATCAAGGCCGTTGGGATGTCCACGATGGAGCGCTTGGCAATGACGATGACCGAGCCTGTGATGGCCCCGATAGCCGCGGCGGTCACCCCATCAACAAACGCGACGATGGCAGGCAGCTTGCCGTATTTCTTGAAATACGGTGCAGGAATGATGGTGAACAGGTAGCAGGGCAAAAAGGTGGCCAATGACGCCACGCAAGCGCCGGGGAAACCCGCCACCAAGTAGCCAATGAAACCCACCGTGATGACCACCGGGCCGGGCGTGATCATCGCCACGGCCACGGCATCCACAAACTGTTTCTCATTCAACCAGTGGTGCTCCGTCACTACGCCGCCATAAAGAAAGGGCACGATGGCCAGGCCTGAACCGAAAACGAAAGCCCCCGCCTTGGCAAAAAACAAACCGATCTGCGTCAGCAGCGACCAGTCCAGTGTTGTTAAAAAGCCGCTGGTTTGTACAAGATCAACCGGTGCAACAGCCGCCAGCCCACCACCACCCCAGTTCTTGGGCGGTGCCCGAACGAGCCAGGCCAGCACCCCGGCAGCGAGGAACAGCCAGGCGATTTCCGATTCGGTGATGACGGTTACCGCGGCCAATGTCAGAAAGATGCCCCAGAGCAGTTTGTCTTTGCCTACGCTTTTGACTGTGAGCTTGTGTGCGCTGATGGCAATGATGCCGATCACGGCCGCCCCCACGCCATAAAACACGGCCTGCATCCAGGTCAGGCCGCCAAACTGGCTGTAGGCCCAGCCGAGCGCTACCACCATGAAGAACGAAGGCAAGACGAAAGCCAGTCCCACCAGCGTTGCACCCCAAATGCGGTAGTGCACATAGCCGAGGTAGATGGCGGTTTGCGCGGCCATGGGGCCAGGCGCGAGTTGGGCCAAGGCCAGTCCTTCTTTGTAGTCCGACTCGGTGATCCACCCGCGCTGCTCGACCAGATCGCGGCGCATGTAGCCCACCAAGGCCACAGGGCCACCAAAGCCCAGTGTTCCAAGACGCAAGAAATACAGGACGAGTTGCCACAGGGTGTAGGGCGGTTTGACGACCATTTCGGTGGTCTCGCCTTCTGCTTGGCTTGCGTCAGTCATGTTTTGGTTTCCAGTTGTGAGCTTGTGTCTTGCGCAAAGGTGGCCAGCAGACCGTCAAATACGGCGCTGGCGGTGGTCAGTAGCTGATCGTCATTGAGGATGGCACCTCGCAGACCTGTGAGAACGCTCTCAATCCCTGCCGCTTCGGGGGGCTGTACGCCGCCCACGTCTAGGTAATGCACCAGCGCGCCCATCCGGGCCAGTGCGGATTGCTCCAAGCCAAAACTCGCCATGAGCACTTCAAAAGTGACCCGGGTTCCCACATGGCTGAACGTTGCGCCGTCAAAGTCAAAGCCCACGGCATCGGCTGGGCAATTAGCCGGTGTTTCCAGCCATGAAAACTGGGCTTGCGGGTCGATAAAGCGACGAATCAGCCACGCGCTGGCAAGACGATCCACCCAGGGGCGGCAGCGGGTGGCCCAGGTACGCCCCTGGAATTGACGGATGGACAGAAGGGCAATCGTCCCAGGCGCGGGGTGGGGCTCGTCCGGGGAGAGTACGCGAGCTGCGGCCAGCTCTAGGTCTTGCAGGGCTGTGGCCGCTTGCTTTTGGGCCTCACCGGGGAAGAAGTCGATCTCGATCAGGCTCGTGAAGGTTTTGTGCAGCTTGCGGGCTTGCTTGATCGCCTCCTGCCCAGTGTCGGGTTTGAGCCGGTCAAGGGCGTTGCTGATATCGGACAGTAAGGCCACGTATTCGTCATGGCGAGAGAACAAATCGGTAAAAGCGACACCGTCTGGCGCTTCGGTGCGCATGACAAGAGCCGTGCCACCGCCTGAACGGATATCAATCGCAATGCTCTCTAGCACTTCACGGCAGCGATCCGTTTCTGGCATCAGGTAAACACCATCGCGCAACACGACCGCGCCAGAGGCTTTGAGCGCG
>CANCAO010000245.1 GCA_947374105.1 Comamonadaceae bacterium
GGCGAAAAAATCGTGATCCGAATTTTGGACCCGAGCAGCGCACGCTTGGGCATTGAAGCGCTGGGCTATGAGCCTGAAGAAAAAGAGCGTTTACTCAAAGCTATTGAGCGGCCTTACGGCATGATTTTGGTCACAGGTCCGACAGGCTCGGGGAAGACAGTATCCCTCTACACCTGCTTGAACCTGCTGAATAAACCAGGGGTGAACATTGCCACGGCCGAAGATCCATCGGAGATTAACCTGCCCGGTGTTAACCAAGTGAATGTCAACGAGAAAGCGGGCTTGACGTTTGCTGCAGCCCTTAAATCATTTTTGCGTCAAGACCCTGACATCATTATGGTGGGTGAGATTCGCGATCTGGAGACTGCTGACATCTCCATCAAGGCTGCTCAGACGGGTCACCTTGTTCTTTCTACATTGCACACTAATGACGCCCCAGCCACACTGACGCGTATGCGTAATATGGGTATTGCGCCTTTCAATATTGCCTCCAGCGTGATTTTGATTACGGCTCAGCGTTTGGCTCGCCGACTCTGCCCGAATTGCAAGGCCCCAGCCGATATCCCGAACGAGACTTTGTTGGAAGCGGGTTATTCCAGCAGTGAGCTCGATGGAACTTGGCAGCCTTATCGGCCCGTGGGTTGTACAGCGTGCAACAACTGTTACAAAGGGCGGGTCGGCATTTACCAAGTGATGCCCATCACGGAAGAAATTCAACGTATCATTTTGCGGGATGGTTCATCGCTGGAAATCGCGGAGCAGGCCAAGCGAGAAGGTGTTCGTTCCTTGCGTCAATCCGGTCTGCACAAGGTCAAGATGGGCATGACCTCATTGGCAGAGATTGTGGCCTGTACCAATGAATAAACTGTAAGGAAATCTGGCACACCATGGCAACTGAAAAACAAAAAGGAACCAAGGAGATTGTCTTTGAGTGGGAAGGTAAAGACCGTGGTGGGAAAATCGTACGGGGTGAAATGCGTGCCTTGGGCGAGAACCAGGTTCAGTCCGCATTGCGTCGGCAAGGCATTTTGGTTAACAAGCTCAAGAAGCGCAAGATGCGCTCGGGCAAGAAGATCAAGCCCAAAGACATTGCGCTCTTCACGCGCCAACTCGCTACCATGATGAAGGCGGGCGTCCCCTTGCTTCAGGCCTTTGATATTGTTGGTCGGGGCAATACGAATGCCAGTGTCACCAAATTACTCAACGATATCCGTGTCGATGTAGAAACGGGTACCTCCTTGAGCACCGCGTTTCGCAAACATCCAATGTACTTTAATACCTTGTATTGCAACTTGGTTGAGGCGGGTGAGCAGGCCGGTATTTTGGATCAGTTGCTGGACCGTTTGGCGGTTTACATGGAGAAGACCGAAGCGATCAAATCCAAGATCAAGTCTGCCCTGATGTACCCCACTTCGGTGGTTGTCGTGGCCTTTGTGGTGGTGGCTGTGATCATGATTTTCGTCATCCCAGCCTTTAAGGAGGTGTTCTCTTCGTTTGGTGCCGATTTGCCCGCTCCTACCTTGATCGTGATGGCCATCAGCGAATTTTTCGTGGCCTATTGGTGGCTGATTTTTAGCGCCATCGGTGGTGGTTTTTACTTTTTCATGCAAGCTTGGCAACGCAATGAAAAAATGCAGAAATTCATGGATCGCCTACTGCTTCAGATCCCGATTTTTGGTGCGCTGATCAATAAATCCTGCATCGCCCGCTGGACCCGAACACTGTCCACTATGTTCGCGGCGGGCGTTCCCTTGGTGGAGGCGCTCGACTCGGTAGGCGGCGCTTCAGGCAATTCGGTTTATCAGATTGCGACCGAAAAAATTCAGCAAGAAGTCTCAACCGGCACTAGCCTGACGACTGCCATGACCAATGTCAATCTGTTCCCCTCCATGGTGCTGCAAATGTGTTCGATCGGTGAAGAGTCCGGTTCGATTGATCACATGTTGGGCAAGGCGGCTGACTTTTATGAGGCCGAGGTGGATGAAATGGTGGCGGGTCTCTCCAGCCTGATGGAGCCGATCATCATCGTGTTTTTGGGGGGGCTGATTGGCGGCATCGTGGTCTCCATGTACCTGCCTATTTTCAAGCTGGGTCAGGTGGTCTAATGCAGGAGCTTCGGGGATTTGAAGCCGTACTGGCGGGTATCTTGGGGCTGCTCATCGGTAGCTTTCTCAATGTAGTGATTTACCGTTTGCCCAAAATAATGGAGCGGCAATGGGCGGCTGAATGCGCCGAGATGTCTGGCAGTTCCCCGCCCAAATCTGAGTCGTTCAATCTCATGCTGCCTCCTTCACGTTGCCAGCCCTGTGGCCATCAAATTCGCTGGTATGAGAACATCCCGGTGCTGAGCTATCTCCTTCTGCGTGGCCAATGTTCGGCCTGTGGTGTCTCCATTAGCCTGCGGTATCCGCTGGTGGAGTTGGGCACCGCCATCCTGTTCACCTTTTGCGTCTGGACGTGGGGTAGTACGCCTACGGCGCTGGTTTGGGCCGCATTTTCAGCTGCCCTGCTCACTCTGGGTTTGATCGATTGGGACACTACGCTATTGCCCGATGACATCACACTGCCCTTATTGTGGGGTGGTTTGGTGGCATCTGCTCTGCAATGGACTAACGTTCCCCTGAGCGCTGCTCTGTGGGGTGCGGTTGCCGGGTATCTGTCTTTGTGGATGATTTACTGGGCCTTCAAGCTCATCACAGGTAAAGAGGGCATGGGCTATGGAGACTTCAAACTGTTTGCTGCGCTGGGCGTCTGGTTTGGCTGGCAGGCCTTGATTCCGATCATCCTGATGGCTTCGGTGATCGGGGCCATGGTGGGTATCGCCATGAAGTTCAGTACTGGTTTGCGTGAGGGGGGGTATGTGCCGTTTGGCCCATTCTTGGCTGGGGCAGGGCTCACCGCTATGGTCTTTGGTCCTCAAAGCATCTTGCGTTTCCTAGGCTTGTAAGACATGACGGCGACTACCCGCATTGGGCTTACCGGCGGCATCGGTAGTGGCAAGAGCACAGTGGCTGCTATGTGGGCCGAATCGGGTGCTGTGGTGGTTGATGTGGATGCCATCTCTCGCCAGCTCACTGCTGGGGGAGGGGCTGCGATTGAGCGTATTCGTGATGTATTCGGTGCCGTATTCATCACGGAACAAGGGGCCTTGGATCGAGGTCAGATGCGTGCACTTGTTTTTAATGATCCTGCGGCGCGCCAGCGACTGGAGACCATTGTTCACCCCATGATTGGGCTTGAAGTGGCCCGTCAAACGCGTGTGGCGATGGACAAGGCGCCTCGCTGCATTGTCTATGACGTCCCTTTGCTGGCCGAATCAAACCATTGGCATTCACAGGTGGATTGGGTGCTGGTGGTTGATTGCACACCCGAGGTTCAGATTGAACGGACTATGCATCGAAGCGGTCTGTCTCGCCTAGCGGTCGAGCAGATTATCGCTGCCCAGGCGAGCCGGGAAACTCGTTTGCGGGTGGCGGATGGGGTGATCTTCAATGCAGATATCTCGGTTGCAGAATTGGTCGCAGATGTAGGGCAAATCAAGGCGCGCTTCGGGCTATGATTCGGGCACTGGAAAAATCAGTGTGATCACCTACGAATACCCCTTCAATGAGCGCATACGCACCTACTTGCGACTGGAGCATCTGTTTCAGCGGCTAGGGGATTTAGTCTCGCGTGAAGATCCTTTAAGTCATCATTACGCGCTGGCTACGATTTTCGAAGTGATGGACGTGGGCGCGCGTGCTGATCTCAAGTCCGATGTGCTCAAAGACTTGGAAAAGCAAAAGCAGGTGCTTAACGCCTACCGGGGCAACCCGGCCATCGCTCAAGGCGTGTTGGACGAGGTGCTGGGTCAGATC
>CANCAO010000246.1 GCA_947374105.1 Comamonadaceae bacterium
AGTGCTCAACACGGCCAAAGATGGCGGTGGCTTTTTACAGGCTGCTACGGCTTATTTAAGCGATGAGGCCTTTCGGGCGTCCAAGCCCAAGGTCTTGATCTGGGAGGTGCCAGAGCGCTTCCTCATGACCAAGCTGGATGATGAGTCCAAGTGGCTAGCCAAAGTCAAACTCAGTCCTTGAGTTGATGAGCCTGAAGGCGTTTAGTGCCTTCAAGGCTGGTCAGTTTCAGTGAATCCGCATGCCCGGCTGCGCACCTGGCCAAGGGGTCAGGATGTGGATGCCGGGCTGGGCCTTATCATCCGCGTGGCTGGCGGCCAGCACCATGCCCTCTGAGACGCCGAACTTCATCTTGCGAAGGGCCAGGTTGGCCACCAGCACGGTGAGTTGACCGACCAACTCTTCCGGTTTGTACGCGCTAGCAATGCCGCTGAACACATTGCGCGTTTTGCCTTCACCCACGTCCAGCGTCAGGCGCAGCAGTTTGGTCGAACCCTCCACCGCTTCGCAATTGACGATTTTGGCAATACGCAGGTCGATCTTGGCGAAGTCGTCGATGCTGATGGTGGGGGCGATGGTTTCACCGCCAGGCAATTCATTGGCTACTGAATTGATAGCTGCTTGTGTAAGCTCTGTGTGTTCTGGAGCCTCGAACAGGGCGTCAAGCTGCTCAGTGGTTACGCGTTGCATGAGGTGTTGGTACGGAGTGATGCTGGCAACGCCAGTCGCACTATGCCAGTCCTGCATATCGACACCAAGAAACGCCTGCACGGCCTTGGCAAGCTCTGGCAACGCAGGAGCCAGGTAACGGGTGAGCACGGCAAATGTGTTGATCAGCACCGAGCACACCTGGTGCAGGGCTTCATTATTGGCCGTGTCTTTTGCCAAGTCCCAGGGTTTGTTCTGGTCTACGTAGGCGTTCACTTTATCTGCTAGCAGCATGATTTCGCGCGTGGCCTTGCCAAACTCGCGGGTTTCGTACAACTGTGCGATTCCATCGGCAGCGTCGCGAATATCATGGAGCAGCGCGGCCCCCTGTGCGTCAAAGGCTTGGGTGAGTTGACCCCCAAAACGTTTGGTCAAGAAGCCCGCCGCCCGGCTCGCAATGTTCACGTACTTGCCAATCAGATCACTGTTCACCCGCGCCATGAAGTCGTCGGCGTTGAAGTCGATGTCCTCATTGCGGGCCGAGAGTTTGGCAGCCAGGTAGTAGCGCAACCACTCGGGATTCATGCCCAACGACAGGTACTTGAGTGGGTCTAAGCCGGTGCCCCGGCTCTTGCTCATCTTCTCGCCGTTGTTCACTGTCAAAAAGCCGTGCACAAACACGTTGTCGGGTGTTTTACGACCGCTGAACTTCAGCATCGCAGGCCAGAACAGGGTGTGGAAGGTGACGATGTCTTTGCCGATGAAGTGGTACTGCTCGGTGTCGGCTGCGGCCATGTACTCGTCAAAACTGCGGGTGTCGCCGTGCTTGGCTTTGGGGCCGCCTTGGGCGAACCAGTTCTTGAGCGAGGCCAGATAGCCCACCGGCGCGTCAAGCCAGACATAAAAATACTTGCCCGGTGCATCGGGAATCTCAATGCCGAAGTAGGGCGCGTCACGGGAAATGTCCCAGTCGCCCAGGCCTTCGCTCGTTGAGCCATCGGCGTTGGTGCGTACCGAGAACCATTCTTTGATTTTGTTGGCCACTTCGGCTTGCAGTACCAGCTTGCCGTTGGCATCCACGCGTTGCGTCCAAGCTTCCAAAAATTCTACACAACGCGGGTCAGAGAGCTTGAAGAAGAAATGCTCTGAGTGTTTTAACTCGGGCGTCACCCCTGACAAGGCCGAGTACGGCTTTATCAATTCGGTGGGGGCATAGACCGAGCCGCACACCTCGCAGTTGTCGCCGTACTGGTCTTTGGCGTGGCACTTGGGGCACTCGCCCTTGATGTAGCGGTCGGGCAAGAACATGTTCTTTGCAGGGTCGAAAAACTGCTCGATGGTGCGAGTCTCGATCAGGTCATTGGCTTTGAGGCCGCGGTAAATCTGGCGGGCCAGTTCGTGGTTCTCGGGTGCGTCGGTGCTGTGCCAGTTGTCAAAGCTGATGTGAAAACCGTCCAGGTAGGGCTTGCGACCGGCGGCAATGTTGGCCACAAAAGCCTGAGGCGTTTGGCCCGCTTTTTCGGCGGCGATCATGATGGGCGCGCCGTGGGTGTCGTCCGCACCGACAAAATTCACATGGTGTCCCTGCATGCGCTGGAACCGAACCCAGATATCGGCCTGGATGTACTCCATGATGTGGCCGACGTGGAACTTGCCGTTGGCATAGGGCAGGGCGGTGGTGACAAAGAGTTGGCGCGGTGCAGACATGGGAGGCTTTAGTGACGGATAAGCGCCTATTTTAAAAGCGATCCTCTCGCTGCCATTCACGCCGCCGATACTTGATGTGAATGGCTACGCGGCTGTCCCCCGGCCTGCGGCTTCCTCCTTGATGCCGCTACGCCATCCCCACCAAGCATCTCTTCACTGTTTAACCCATCAAAGCCAATGCTTCGCTACGGCCTTGGTCGTAGGTGAGCTGCACGTTCGTGCCACTGGTGCAGTCCATGTTGATGGCGGCCACCTTATGTGCCGGTTGCAGGTACACGCGCTGCTGGTGGGTGAAAATTTGCGGCAAATCGGCGCGGTGGCGGGTCAGCAGCACCAGGGTTTCAGCGTCGCCTTGGCGGTCTTGCGGCAGGGGGATGCTGTCGTAAAAACCACCGTCCAATGCGGCACGCCCCCCGACGCGGTGGATGGGGGTGATAGGCACGGCAGCGGCAGAAGCCATGAGCAGCGTTCGGGCGTCGGCCAGCTTGGCGCTTTGGGTCAAGTCCAGGTACTCGGCACGAAAGCCCAGGTGGTGCGGCAAACGAGCATGGAAATTTTTTAACCAGTATTTCTCACTGGAATACAAAGCCAAGGCCAGCAAGGTAGACAAGGTCAGCGGCAAATAGGGGATGGGCCGCGTGATGACGACTTCGATTTTTAAACCGCGCTTTTTCAGTTTCTCCAGATCATTCTCGTCCAGAAAGCTGCCAATCCAATCCGGGTAGATGCGCGGCAGCATGAAGGGTCGCTGGCCTTTGAGCAGATCGCGCCACTCGATGTTGCGGGGCGTGGTGTTGAAGCGCTCGGTGGCGTAAGTCAGTGCATCTGACAAACGCCCTGTGGCAAAAGCCGTGGCAATACCCGCGCCCGCGCTGGCCCCGATCAGGCGCTGGGCTTGCCAGCAGGCGTGTTGCGACAAAACTTCCACCAGGCCCGCCTGCCACCAGCAGCGGTTGCCGCCGCCTGCGAAGACGATGTGGTGGTAGTTGCGGCTCAAAAATTCTTGGCGGGTGATGGCTTGCATCAAGGGATTGTCGCAGTCGCTTTCCAGCCAAAAAACTTCAGTATTTCGTCCTTTTGCCGCAGCGCATCCGCATAGCCCAACGCGATCAACTCTTGGGTGAAGGCCGACTCGAACAGCAAATAACTGGCCAGGGCTGCGCCCTTCACATCGGAGGCCTTGGACGACACGCCCAGGCTGCCCAGCATGGCGCGCACGGCCAGGGGGAGGGCGTCAATGTGGCGTGCGGCTATCGCGTCCAGACGTTGCGAGGGCGCAATCAATAGCAGCTCAATGGGTTTGAGCGCGCTGCTGGTGCGGGCGCTAGGTGGGATCAATTGCAGGGTCTGGTTGATGCGGCGCATGCGCTCCACGTCCACCGAGAGGGCGTCGAGAAAAATGTTGGACAGCGCGTGGCCGGCGATTTGCGCCAGCGAGGGGTAGCTGTGTTGTTCGTACTGCTCGGGCGTGTTCTGCGGCTCATGCATTCGGCCCGCGCCG
>CANCAO010000247.1 GCA_947374105.1 Comamonadaceae bacterium
GGCTCCAGCCAGCCCACGAGTTTGCGAAAGTGTTGGTCGGCCAATATCTCTGTGGGGGCCATCAGGGCGCACTGCCAGCCTGCGTCAATGCAGAGGGTAGCTGCCAGCGCGGCCACCACGGTCTTGCCGGAGCCGACATCGCCTTGCAAGAGCCGATGCATGGGCGCGGGGCGGGCAAGGTCGTGGGCGATCTCAGCGCTCACCCGGTGTTGGGCCTTGGTGAGCTGGAAGGGGAGTGCTGTGAGGAATCGGTCATGTAACGCACTTATCCGTTCCCCCTGAGCGGATGATGACTCAAGGTGAGCGGATTTTGAAGACGGTGCCAGCACCGGTGCACGCAACAGGGCGCGCTCATGGCGCGACTGGAGTTGCGAGAGTTGCTGGGCCAGCAGCTCCTCGGCCTTGAGCCTTTGCCAGGCTGGATGGCTGTGATTTTCAAGCTCTTCTAAAAACGAGTTAGCTGTGGGTTGATGCAAAAATGATAGCGCCTCGTGGACGCTCCATAAAGGCTGCAAGCCTATTTGACTTTTAATTTCGGCAGGAAACGTGTCTGTGAGATCGGCCCGTGCCAACCCACTCAACACCGCACGGCGCAAATAGGCCTGAGGCAGTGCCGCCACCGTGGGGTACACCGGTGTGAGGGCTTGGGGCAAGTCACCGGTGGCTGACTTGCAGTGCGGGTGCATCATGGTCCAGCCCATGAAGCCACCTTTGAGCTCACCCCGTGCCCGAATCCGCGCGCCTACGGCGAGTGCCTTTTGTTGCGAGGGATAGAAGCTGAAGAAGCGGAACACGCAGGTGTCGCTGCCATCATCCACCGTCACCAATAGTTGGCGGCGCGGGCGAAACGTCACCTCACTGGCGGTGACCACGGCCTCGATCTGCACGGTGTCGCCCTCGCGCGCATCGGCCAAGCGGGTGATGCGGGTCTCGTCCTCGTAGCGCAGGGGCAGGTGCAGGGCCAAGTCAATGTCGCGCACCAAGCCGAGTTTGCGCAGGGCTTTTTGGGGCGCGGACAGTGCGCTAGCCTTGGACGCGGCAGGCAGCGCGGTGAGTAAGGCTTGAGCGTCGTCCTTTTTAGCGATGACCTTCTTAGCGGAAGAAGGTCGCTTCAACGTCATGCGAGGCTTTGCGAATCAGTCAGTGCGCTGAGTTACTGCGGCTCGATCTTGGCGTCGTGAATGGCCTTGGCCCACTTGGCCGTTTCCTTGCGACCCCGCTGGGCCAGTGTCTCGGGCGTGCCGGGCTCCACCGCAAAGCCAATGGCGGCAAACTTCTCTTGCAGATCGTTGCTTTGCGCTGCGGCGTTGATGGCGTTGTTGAGCTTGGCGATGATGTCAGGCGGCGTGCCTGCCGGGGCGTACATGGCGAAGTAGGCGATCAGCTCGTAGTCCTTCAAGCCCAGCGCCTCATTCACCGTGGGCAACTCGGGGATGGCCGCTGAGCGCTTGGTGGAGGTGACGGCCAGGCCGCGAATTTTGCCCGCCTTGACCTGGGGCAGGGTCACGGCAAAGTCGGCGCTGAACATCATGACTTGGCCACCGATCAGATCGGTCATGGCGGCGGGGCCGCTCTTGTAGGGCACGTTGGTCATCTGGATGCCTGCCATGCTGGCCATCACTTCGGCCGACACGAGTTGCGAGGTGCTGGCGCTAGCGAAGGTGACATGGCCGGATTTGTTGGCCTTGGCCAGCGTCACCAGATCGCGCAGGGTCTTGGCGGGCACGTCGTTGTTGATGGCGATGATGAGCGGCACCGAGCCCAAGTAGCCCAGAGGCGCAAAGGCTGTGTCCTGGTCATAGGGCAGTTTTTTCATCAAACTCTTGAGCGCAGCGTTGGTGCTGTTGGTGCCGATCAAAATTGTGTACCCATCCGGCGCAGCTTTGGCCACGGCATCGGCACCCAGCATGCCGTTAACGCCTGCTTTGTTCTCTACCACGATGGTCTGACCCAGGGTCTCGGTCATCTTGGCGGCGAAGGCTCGGCCGATCTGGTCGGTGGCACTGCCTGCGGCGAAGGGCACGATGGCTTTGATGGGCTTGTTGGGGTAGGGCTGGGCTAACGCCGTGGTGGTGCAGAGCAGCGCCGCTGACAGCAGAATGAGACTGTTTTGAAAGCGTCGAGCGAGACGAGGAGCGTTGGATCGCATGGAAATCCCCTTGAGGTAGTGAACGTTAAGTTTAATGAGAAAATTACTTTCCAATTCCGCCTTCTCTCCCCCTTTTTTCTCGCCCTTTTTCCTTCCCCTGTTTGGCACGGGTTCGTTCAGCCCTCAAGACCATGACTTCTGCAATCTCCCCTGACCTCTCCCGCGTGTTCACGCTCAGCGATTTTGATTTCGAGCTGCCGCCAGCGCTGATCGCGCAGCACCCCGCAGCCGAGCGCAGCAGCTCGCGCCTGCTCGACGGTACAGGGGTCACACCCACTGACCGCATTTTTCGCGACCTGCCCAGCTTGTTAAAAAGCGGTGACTTGCTGGTGTTCAACGACACCAAAGTGCTCAAAGCGCGGCTGTTTGGCGAGAAGCCGACCGGCGGCAAAGTGGAGCTGCTGATCGAGCGCGTGCTGGGCGGCAACCAGGTGGCCGCGCACATGCGTGTTAGCAAAAAGCCCGAGCCCGGCACCACCATCAAACTGGTGGACGCGCCCGGCACAAACGACAACCTAAGCGCAACGCTGCTGGGCCGCTGGCCTGATGCCCAAGGCGGGCTGTTTCGCTTTGTGCTGAGCAATGATGCGGGTGACGAGCCCTACACGCTGATGGAGCGGCACGGCCACATGCCGCTGCCGCCCTACATCGAGCGAGCGCATGACAGCTTGACCCCTGACACCGAAGAAGACCAGCAGCGCTACCAAACCGTGTTTGCCCGCGCCCCTGGAGCTGCCGCTGCGCCCACAGCGGCCTTGCATTTTGACGAAGCTCTGCTCGCGGCATTAGAAGCCCGTGGCGTTCAGCGCGTCAACGTCACGCTGCATGTGGGAGCGGGCACGTTCTCACCCGTCAAAACCGAGAACCTGGCCGAGCACCGCATGCACAGCGAGTGGTACGAAGTGCCTGAGGCCACGCAGCAGGCGATTGCACAAACCAAAGAACGCGGTGGGCGTATCGTCGCCGTGGGCACAACGACGGTGCGCACCTTGGAGTCCTGGGCGCAAAGTGGCTTGGCGAGCGCCGACACCACCATCTTCATCACGCCTGGTTTTGAGTTCAAGTGGGTGGACTTGGTGATCACCAACTTTCACTTGCCCAAGTCAACCCTGATGATGCTGGTGAGCGCCTTTGCCGGGTACGAGCCGATACGTGCGCTGTACCAGCACGCCATAGACAGCGAGTACCGATTCTTCAGCTATGGCGACGCCATGCTCTTGCAGCGCAGCGTTTAATGACGACTGCGCTGTGGTGCGCTCAAACGCACGGTTTGTGTTGATGTGAATTCCCGTTTCATATTAAGAAATTAAGAACAAGGATTCAACTCTTGAATTTATCAACACAAGATATGAAAAACCATAATGTAAAATTACACCCGTAAGCAATTGATTTTTAACAAGAAAATTAATTTATAAATTTCCGAGATTGTTGGTTTTATGTCTTATATAAGACATAAGATACGTGCACCGACTCACCACCACCCCTTGCTGGTCAGTCAACTTGTTTTATCAACCTCAGGAGATTCACATGCCGCAAACCCTCACCGAACAACTCAGCCGCGAACAGCAAATCGCCGCCCTGGAAAAAGATTGGGCCACCAACCCCCGCTGGAAAGGCATCAAACGCGGCTACAGCGCAGCCGACGTCGTGCGTCTGCGAGGCTCCTTCCCC
>CANCAO010000248.1 GCA_947374105.1 Comamonadaceae bacterium
CCCCCCTACGACCAACGCCTGCACGCCTTGCGGCGTTTAGTCCCTGGCTGCCTTGGCAGCCCTAGAAAACCTTTTGTTCCTCACAATAGACTATTGCTGTAATAACAGTTTTGTATTAACATTAGCACATGCAAATCCGATTCGAGTGGAATGATGCCAATGCCGCCAAGCACTACAAAAAGCATGGCGTGCACTTTGAGTTGGCCGCCCGCGTGTTTGCCGACCCGTTTGCATTGATGGTGCAAGACCGCGTAGAAAATGGCGAGCAACGCTGGCAAACCATTGGTATGGTGGCAGGTCATCTGTTGTTGTTGGTAGCTCACACCGTGAGTGAAAACGATGACGCCGAGGTCATTGGCATTATTTCCGCCCGCAAGGCCGACCCTAAGGAAAGGAAGCGCTATGAGCAAGAAAACCGTTAAATTCAGCTTTGACCCCAGCAACTTGCCGCCATTGACCGCAACGCAGCAGGATGAACTGGCGGCGCTGGCCAAGATGCCAGACGAGCAGATTGACACCAGCGACATTGCACCGCTGGGCGATGCTTTCTGGAAAGGGGCACTTCAAAACCCGTTTTATAAGCCAACCAAGCAAGTGACCACTGTGCGTATTGATGCAGACGTGTTGCTTTGGCTGAAATCCAATGGCAAAGGCTACCAGACCCGCATCAACGCCATCTTGCGCGATGCCATGTTGCATCAATACGGGGTGGGTTGAAAGAAAATTGGAAAATGGGTCACCCTCGGACGTGGTTGCGATGGTGGAGACAGTCATGGCCACCAGCAAATTTGAAAAAAATGGAGTAACACCATGAAAATTGAATACGATCCAAAAGCTTACGCGATGTACATCAGACTGCTTGCCGGTACAGTGGCCGAGAGTGATGAGGTGCGCCCGGGCGTGGTGTTTGATTTTGATGCGGCGGGTCGTGTGCTGGGCATTGAAATGCTGGACGTCAGTCGGCGAACGGATAACCCACGCGAGCTTGCCATGGAGTTGGTGGGTGTCTAACCGTTAGGGGGAAAATCGGGGTCAGATTCCAATTAAATTGCCGCATGCACGCCATGAACGCTAAAACAATTCTCTTAGCGCGCGAGTATGAGCGTGCTGGGAGAGCAGCTTTGACAAGTTGGCGCGGGCCGGGTTAGTAGGTGCCACAGACAATCTGACTCAACGAGCCCCGATCTCATCAACCACGCGATGATGGGGTCGGGGATTTTTGCATTTTTGTCAACCATGGTGTAAACTAACAAGCCCTGTGACAAGCATGACAGCGACTTGTTAAGTAATATAAAAAAGGAAGAACGCGTGAAAATGACCAAAGCGCCTGTTTACTATGCCCTGGCGCAGACGCAGTTCAATCCTGTTGCCGCCATGGCGAAGTATGTCGATGAAATTCAGGATATTCTGCGGCGAGAGGGATACACGCTCTTCGAGCCGCAAGAGATCACTCAGTTGCAGTTCATCAGTGCTGTAGGCCAAGTTCCGGCCAAGCCAGAAGTGATGCAGGTCACCAACTGGCTTATCTCAAAAGCCGACCGGACTGCTGGATTCATCCTTGGTTCGTCATCCCTCGCATACCACACCACTCATTACGAAACTCGAAATGAGTTTTTGCCGGAGCTTGTGCAGGGACTACAAGCTGTTCACCAGGTTGTTTCCCTTGAGCACATCGCTCGTTTAGGGCTTCGCTATCTTGATGCAGTGGTCCCCGCCGAAGGCGAGTCCGTGTCGCAGTATTTGGCAGATGGTCTGCAGGGAGTGTCGTTTGGCGCGAAGCAGCGTTACGCGATGAGTGAGTCTGTTTTTGAAACAGAGACGGGGCCAATGGTGAAATCTGGGACGTTGGTCGCACGCGTGTATCGTGCATCATCGCCTTTGGGTTATCCGCCTGACTTGATGCCACATGGCTTGCAACCTTTGCTTCGTTTCCAGATAAATGAGGCGGTCTCGCACGCTGTAATTGATTCGGATCACTTTGTGGAAGGCAGAATGCCCATTGATTTTGAGCAGATCAAAGGGCAACTGGCGTCACTGCATGCTGGAATTAAGCAATCTTTTGAGGCGACAATTACCCCTTATGCTAAAGAAATTTGGCGCTAATTAAAGGAGGTGGAGAATATGTATGCAACCCCTGTGGGTGCGAACCCTCTTCAGCCACTACGCAGTGCTGCACAAACCGTGTTCATGGTAATGCTTGTAGGCACTGGAAGTGCTTATGCTATGGATCGCTCCGATACTTGGCGTCCTTACCTTCAGCATCGTGTCCCTTTTCTGGAGGCGAGTGCCGTTGTTAGCGATGGCATAGACCGTGTCGATGTTCGTTCTCCGCTGGAGCATCTGGAAAATATCCGATCAGTATTGAATCCAGCTATTTCTGACTTGGCATCTACGTTTGAGGTCTCAAGACAGGCTATTTACAAATGGTTGTCTAATGACTCGAAGCCAGAGGTTGGGAGTCGCTCTCGCGTTGAAGCATTAAGTCAGATTGCTGACACCTTCAAAGCGGCTGAGGTTGCTCGTGCCGGCAGCCTTCTGAAAATGAAGGCCTTTGGCGGTCGCTCTCTCTTGGAAATCGTGAAGATGGGTGGTGATTGGCACGAGGCTGTGGCCTTGCTGGTTGCTGAGTCTCGAGCCATGGAGCTTGCCTACGAAAGATCAGGGCTTGCTAAATCCACAGGGAAACCAACTTCAGACTGGCTGGCTGCGCAATCGAGACCTGCGTCGCACGAAGATGTGTAAATAAGAACTATGCTCGGACGTGACACGCCGTGGAGGCAGGGCAGCTTAATAGCCCAGGCCGTCGCTATTGCGGCAGGCCTGTTTGATGAGTCATCCGCTAGTCATAAACGGACCATTGTCATCACTCACGATTGTGATTTGCCGAATGAAAAAGAGACGCAGGTCGAGGTGATGGTCTGCGAGGTAATCGATAAGGTTGATCAAAATTTCGGTAGAGCGCGAAATGTACGTCGTCTGCATCTTGCGTTTGAGCAACAGAGTGGCGAGGAACTTTTCCTTGAGTTGCAGATGACATCCAAACAGTGGATTTCGAAGTCGCTAATTGCAGGTGATGCGAAACCCGATGGTGACTGGCTCATTTCTGATGATGAGAAGCGAGCTCTAAAACAATGGCTTGCTGCGCGGTACGGACGGCCTGCCTTTCCGAATGCCTTTGAGAATCACCTCCGGAAGAAGACTGGGAAATATTCTGTTGAGCAGCAACTTAGCAATGAACTGGAGAAAGTGAGTAGCTATCTTGTCGGGGTTTTTTTCGACTTGGGTGAAACCCGTGCTGTTGAGATCACTAACGGAATTCCTTACGACTTGAAGATTATTGTTGTCTATGACGCTAGTGAGGGTGGCCAGCCAGCAAGATTGGCTGCTGAAGAAGTGGCCTCAGAGATCAGGGATATTTTCCGTGCCGCTTATGGTCCGCCAGAGTCTGCTACCCAAATCGCTTTGGAAAACTGTGAGGCTGTGGCCGATACATTCTTCCCGTTATCTGGCTTGCGTAAGGTGGATCAGTGGCGTGTTGAGTTCATCAGTCTGCGCCAGGATCCCTCGGAGGTATTCTTTGCCGTCGGCGAGTTACCTGTGTAATGGTGCCCGGCGTTGGGGGGGATGCACGACATCACTAAGCTTTACAAGCGGAATCCGTTTAAACATATTCGGCTTTGTTATTCTCACCGGATGACCGCTCCGCGATACCCCTATCTCCCCCTGATCCAACTGGCCAGTGCGCACGCGCAAAGCGGTCGTTTCCCTGAGATGCTGGCGCTTTGCCAGCAGGTGGTGGATGCACATGCGGGG
>CANCAO010000249.1 GCA_947374105.1 Comamonadaceae bacterium
CTGGATTTGTTCTCCAGCGCTGCCAGCCCGCAAAAGCTGGCTTCATGCTCGCTCTACGCGCCAGCCTGCACCGTGGCGTTTGCCAATGCGCACTACATCCCGGCGGTAGAGGGGGGCAAAATTTTGGAGAAAAAGAATTTCCACATTGACGTGTTGTCCGATGGCCGTGAAAAATCCGACACCGTGGGGCCCTACCAAAAGTCACTTTTGTATCTGGTGAGCCGCGCGCTGGA
Source organism: Comamonadaceae bacterium (assembly GCA_947374105.1). GTDB lineage: Bacteria > Pseudomonadota > Gammaproteobacteria > Burkholderiales > Burkholderiaceae_C > CANCDA01. Next base: position 234 of record CANCAO010000249.1, read on the forward strand.
GGACATGCACAAAATGCCCATTCTCGGCTTGATCAAAGCCTTTGATTCGGCTTGCAATACCGATGAACATTGGAACGAGCCGCGCCTAGCGCAAGTGCGCACAGAGCTGCAAAAGTGGCAAAGTTTTTGGTGGGGTGCAAACGCTCCCAGTCACTTTTTCACCAACGGCAAGGCCGCAGGCAATGCCAATTTTGCAGCGGTAGATCGCCGACAAATTGACACCGGAGCGGGTGCGATCAAGGCGGCACATGGCGGCTTTGACAATGATGTGATTGTGGTCAAAGCCACCTTGATGCGAATCTTGGGCGCAGGTACGGCCATTGCCCCTGCGGCTGAGCTGTGGAACCTGAACTACTGAGGCTGGGCCTTGGCTTTACAGCGCCTGCGCGCAAGCAAACCCACTCGCCCAGGCCCACTGAAAGTTGTAGCCGCCCAGCCAGCCGGTGACATCCACGGATTCGCCGATGAAGTACAGGCCGGGTTGCTTGGACTCCATCGTCTGGCTGGATACATCGCGCGTGTCCACGCCACCTGCGGTTACTTCGGCCTTGGCGTAGCCCTCGGTGCCGGTGGGCACCAGTTCCCAGGCCGACAGACGGGCCGCTAGCGCGGTCAGGGCCTTGTCAGACACCTCGGCAATAGGGCGCTGCCACGCGGCGTCTTGGCTTACCCAGGCCTCGGCCAGACGCGAAGGCACCAGCCCTGCCAACTCGTTGACGATGAGCTTGCGCGAGCTTAGCTTGGCTTGCGTTAATGTTGCGGCCAAGTCCACTTGCGGTGCGAGGTTGATGCGGATCGGCGTGCCCGGCTTCCAGTAGCTCGATATTTGCAGCACCGCCGGGCCGGACAGACCCCGGTGCGTGAACAGCAGGTCTTCCGCAAAGCTGACGCGTTCTTTTTTGTTGCCCGTCTCAATCAGCACGGGCAACGCCAAGCCCGCCAGCCCCGCATAAGGCGCCCAGGCCGCGCCGTCAAACGTCAGCGGCACCAGGGCCGGTCGCGGTGGCACCATGCGCAGACCGAATTGTTGGGCCACGCGGTAGCCAAAATCTGTCGCGCCTATCTTGGGGATGGACAAGCCGCCCGTAGCCACCACCACGGCGCGGGTTTTGATGAGACCTCTATCGCTATCAATTTCATAGCTGGTTGTGGTCGCCTCATCTGGTCTATGAGCATAAAACCTTATTTTTTTAACGCCACAGGGCTGCCAGCGTGTGACATTACCCTTGTCGCACTCGCGCAGCAACATCTGAATCAGGTCGTCGGCCGAGCGGTCGCAAAACAACTGGCCTTTGTGCTTTTCATGGAAGGCGATGCCGTGGCTTTGCAGCAGGGCCATGAAGTCCTGCGGCGTGTAGCGTGACAGGGCCGAGCGGCAGAAGTTGGGGTTGTCGCTGATGAAGTGCTTTTGCGGGGCACGGGGGTCGAGGTCGCGGTTGGTGAAGTTGGCCCGGCCACCGCCTGAGATGCGGATTTTTTCAGCCACCTTGGGGCTGTGGTCCAGCAGCATAACTTTTAAGCCCCGTTGACCTGCTACACCGGCGCAAAAGAGGCCAGCTGCACCGGCCCCGATCACGACTACATCCACACTCACGACATCATTTTTTTCCATGCCCTGGAGTGTAGAGCTTGGTCTTGGACGTGCTGTTCAGATGCCGCCATGCGAGCCAGGCCGCTCAGCACATCCCCCACCACAATCACGCAGGGGCTGGCGAATTTGTCTTGCACCAAGGCGGTGCGCATTTCGGCCAAGGTGGTGACGACATGGCGCTGCGTGGGCAGCGATGCGTTTTGAATCAGCGCCACCGGGGTGTCGGGTGACAAGCCGGTCAGCAGGCCGTCTTGAATCTGCTGCGCACCCCGCACACCCATGTAAATCACCAGCGTCATCTTGGCCTGATGGGCCGTGGCGGCAATGGACGACCAGTCGGGCGCCTCACCCCCTGGTTTGGCATGGCCGGTGAGAAACAACACGCCCTGGGCGTGGTCGCGGTGCGTGAGCGGCACGCCCAGCGAAGTGACGGCGGCCAGACCGGCGGTAATGCCATTGATCACCGTCACCGCAATGCCTGCGGCTTGCAGGTGCTCCACCTCTTCGCCGCCCCGGCCAAAAATAAATGGGTCGCCTCCTTTGAGGCGCACCACCTGTTCGCCCTCGCGCACAGCGGTGATCATCAACTTTTCAATAAAGGCTTGCGGGGTGGACTTGCAGCCGCCGCGCTTGCCCACCTGCACGATGCGCGCCGTGGGCGCGGCGTAAGCCACGATGGCATCGCTGACCAAGTCATCCACCAGCAGCACCGTGGCGGCCTGGATGGCCTTGAGCGCCTTGAGCGTGATGAGCTCGGGGTCGCCCGGGCCCGCACCCACCAGGGTGCAGCTTCCTAAAATTTGACGGGTGTTCATACAACGGGCTCCAAACTTGCATCCATGATCTGAGGGATCATCAGCAAGATGTGTGCCACCTGCTGCGCAATCGGGGCCGGTACCGGGCTGCGGCCCGCCAGCACTTCACGGATGTAGTGGGCCGTGCTCTGGGCGTCGATAGCCGATGGCAGCTCGGGCAGGCTGGCTAAGGTGCCCGCTTGCGTCTCTTGCAGCATCACCCGCTGGCCCGCCACAAAGGCCTCCATGCGCGGGTGGCGGCGCGCATCGGCCACCGATTCACCTTCGGTGCCGCGCAGCAGCAGCGCGTCGGACTTCATTAACTCAAAAGTGTCTGCCATGGAGACGGCGTACTCCGGGTGCGTGTAGCTGCTCACAATCAGGCTCTTGCCTGCCACCGGGTTCATCAGCTTGACCAGGCTGTGCGCCGGGTTGCGCAAGCCCACCACGCGGCGCACCTCCAGCAGGCGCTGCAAGCCGGGGCAGAGCAGGGCGGTAGGGGCAAAAACCACTTCGCCACTTGCTATTTCTTTGGTAGCTGCTTGTGCTTGTATATCAAGCGCTTCAAGCACATGGGATGAATTAACTGCGCGGGATTCGGTGGCTGTGCCGTGCACCAGAACGACCAGACCTTCACGCGCCAAGAGTAGCGCCAGCAAAGGCGTGAGCAACGGGAGCTTGCGTGCCCCGTTGTAGCTGGGGATCACGACGATGGGCTGCTGCGGATGGGCCGGGAAGTGCTGCATGCGCAGCGCAGTGGCATCCAGAAATCCTGCCATCTCCTCGCGGGTCTCACCCTTGATGCGCATGGCTAGGCAGAACGCGCCAATCTCCAAGTCTGTCACTGCGCCGTCTAGCACCTGGCCGAACAAATCCGCAGCCTGCTCACGACTGATCGCACGCGCGCCTTGTTTACCGCGTCCGATGATTTTGATGTATTGACCAATGCCCATACCCTGATTGTCGAGGATTAGTGATGACCTTGGGTTATGAGCTTATTGATGTTTCCCAAAATGATGGCAAGTGATGTCTCGCTCATCTTGATACTGGGTTCTGCTTCGCGAGATCAGGCCGACGGCGCACTCAGATCCGCGACTGTCCCCCGTGGTGGCCTAAGGCCACCGACTCCTCCTTGATGCCGCTACTCCTTCGGCGCCCCAGAGTCCTTGACGATGGC
>CANCAO010000250.1 GCA_947374105.1 Comamonadaceae bacterium
TAGGCGATACATCCGAGAAGTCCCGACCGATGGCCAGCGTCACATAGTCTTCCCCGGGCGAGTGCCAGCCGCAGCGGTTGTTGGTCGGATCCAGGTCACACCACCGGTCCCCTTCAGGGAAGTCAGGCACGTACACGGCCACCCATGCGTGTGAAGCGTCACTGCCGGTCAGCTTCTCCGTGCCCGGTGCGGGTTTGGTCAGCAAATAGCCGCTTACATAGCGTGCCGGAATGCCCATCGCCCGCAGACAGGCAATCATGATGTGGGCGAAGTCCTGGCACACCCCTTTGCGCTGGGCCAGTGCCTGTAGCGCGGGGGTGTTGACTTCGGTGCTTTGACTTTCATAGGTGAAGTCGGTGTAGATGCGCTGCATCAGGTTTTGTGCCGCAACCAACACCGAAGTGCTGGGGGTAAAGCTGGGCCGCGCGTAGGCGACAAACTCCGCGTGCCGTGGGGCGTAGGGCGAAGCAAATAAAAATTCGGCGGCGGCATCAAACTTTGCACCCGCCTGATAGCGGAAGCGCTCTCTAACTTGTTCCCAACTTATGCTGGATTTTGGCAGGGGCTTGCTGGCTGTGGTGAGTACGCTTTGAGCCACGACGATCAATGCGGTGTGAGGAATTTGTAGCGAAAAATAACAGCGAGTGTTGCCAAACACGTCAACGGTCTGGCTGATCTGGGTTGGCGTGGGGGTGATATGCAGCGTATGGCTAACGATCTGCTGATGGCTGGTGTCAAGCGGTTTGAGGTAAGCCATGTGCTGAGCAGTTTCCACGGCAGGTACGTAGTCGTATCGAGTCTCATGGGTGACTTGTAATTGCATTAAGTCCCCAAGCTTTGATCGGTTTGCCCCGAGTGAGTGAAGTAGGTGGTGCTGATCCCATCCGACACTGTGAAGGCAGAGGTCGTGCATTGCAGCAACAAATCATTGAGTGCAAAAAAGTAGCCTACTTCAGAACCGGCGTCATCGACGGTTTCGATGAGCTTGGCTTGTGTTTCGCACAATTGCGCCAAGCTCCAAGCCGTGGGCACAGGCACTTTAAGGTACAAGGCATGGGTCTCATCGCTTTCAATGCCAGCCAGCTTGGTCAACCGACCCCGCAGCGTCTGGGTGACCCATGCCAGCGAGCGCGGATTGTCGCTGTCAAGCACCAGCAGGTTGATCAGGGCGACCAGATCACGGCTTTGCTGGTATTGCGCGTGAAAGGTGATCGTGCTGTCAAATAAGGCAATCAACGCATCAAAACCAGCCGCTGTGTGAACCGATCCCGTTGCGAAGCCGCGCGCCAAAGAGGAGGCCAGAAAACCTAGGCGCTCAGTGTGTCTGCCAATACTGAGTAGCCGCCAGCCATCGTCGCGGGTCATGCGATCTGTTTGTGCGCCTGTAATGGCCGCCATGTGTGCGCTGCTGCCTTTTAGCATTTGCAGGGCCTCATGCACTGAGTAGTCGCCGCTGGCGGTTTGGTCTTTGCAGAACGCGGCGACTTCTTCTTCGGCGCGCACAATCACGCGCCACTGTTCCATGGAGAGTCGTTCACGTACCGCAGAAGCCGTCATTTTGAGAGCGCGCAGGTGGTATCCCACGCTGGTGGCTCCAGCGGTGCTGCCAAGGCTTGAAACGAGTGAGCGTTCAAAGACGCGTCTGGCCTGATCAGCCGATGGGACGCCCGGTAAGACCAAAGTGTTGGCTACGGCCATCTGGCTGAGCCAGTGCAGCAGGGGCAGGGATGATTGTTCATCACCATTGAGACATTCAAGCGTCAGACGTGCCAGACGGATGGCGTTTTCACAGCGTTCGGTATAGCGACCTAGCCAGAACAGGTTTTCGGCAGACCTGCTGGTGACCATCCGCTTACGGTGTTCCAGAGAAGCCGGTGTCATCCGGGATTGGAGCAGAGTGGATTGATCTACTTCGCCTTGAGTCAGCGCCCAGACATCTGCGCTGCTGCTACCGCGCTGCATTGAGGAGATCCCGGACGTTCCATTGGCCAGGCGTGCCAAGCCGCCTGGCAGCAAACGCCAGGATTGCGGCCCATCCGAGACGGCAAACACCCTCAGCATGACTGAGCGTGACACGATTTGACCTTTGGCGAGTGTGTCTTTGGTAGATGCCTGCCAAGTGGGCATTTGCGACAGAGGTATGTAAGTCTGTACGGTGTGCTCTTCATTTTGCAAGGCTATGCGCCCCGCCCACTCGTCAAGCTCGCGAGGTGCCAGTGTGTGCCCTTGAACAGCGTCAAAACTGCCATGCAGAGGAACGCTCGGATAGGTTGGCTTGATGACGCAGTTGCGTAGCTGGGGCAAGGCTTCTTCCATGGCTGATCGTTCGCCGCACCACCATGTCGGAAGAGCTGGCAGTTGCAACTCCTCACCCAGCAACTCGCGTGACAGGGCTGGCAAAAAACCGAGCAAGGCAGGAGACTCCAGAAAAGCTGAGCCAGGCATATTGGCCACCAGCACGTTGCCAGCACGAATGGCCTGGAGCAAGCCCGGTACACCCAGGGTGGATTCGGGAAGTAGTTCCAGTGGGTCCAGGTATTGGTCATCCACCCGTTTGAGCAGGCCATGCACAGGAACCAGAGCTTTGAGCGTTTTGAGGTAGAGACGCTCGTCGCGCACGATCAGATCGCTGCCCTCGACAAGTGTTAGCCCGAGGTAGCGAGCCAGGTAGGCGTGTTCAAAATAGGTTTCGTTGTAGGGGCCGGGTGTGAGCAAGGCCAAATGCGAGTCTTGCCCCGCCGGACTCCGTTGTTTAAGGTTGTTCACCAACGCGCGGTAGGTACTGGCCAAGCGCTGTACACGCATGGATTGGAATGATTCGGAAAACTGGCTTGAGATGGCTAATCGATTCTCCAGGGCATAACCGAGTCCAGAGGGTGCTTGGCAACGCTGGCTAACAATCCACCAATGGCCATCAGGCCCACGCGCCAGGTCAAATGCTGCAATGTGCAGGTAGGTGTCACCCACTGGCTTGACCCCGCGCATAGCCCGCAGGTAGCCTGGATGTCCTTGAATCAGCGCAGGCGGCAGCACGCCTTTTTCCATCAGATGCTGTGGCCCATAGACATCGGTCATCACAGCTTCTAACAAGCGCATCCGCTGCAAAATGCCCGACTCAATTTGTTTCCAGTGGGTTGGCTCAATGATCAGCGGGAACAGATCCAGTGCCCAGGGACGTTGGGGGCCGTTTTCATCGGCGTACACGTTGTAGGTGACTCCGTTGTCACGAATCTGGTGCTCTAGGTTGCTGAGTCGATCATCGAGTTCAGCGGGTTCATGTTCGGAAATATGGTCAAAAAATTGGCGCCAAACCCTTGTTAAATCAGCTTGTTTCGCTCTTGAACCCGTAGCGTCAGCGACGTGCTGGCCGACATTGGGTGATAGGGTGCCTCGCAGTTCATCGAAATGACCTGGCGCAGCCCTACACGCCTGTGCTAGCGCCTGAACGTCGTGGCGTTCAGCGGTGTCGTGTACGGGAAATGAGGGGCGGATGTCTTTCACTGGGGCCAAGTATGCCAGCCCTGCGCATCAAAAAACAAGCTCATGATTACCGCCGCAGATCCCGCGTGAAGGGAAACTCGCGACTGCCTGCCACGTTGATGGTCGCCGGTGGCACATGCATGACGCCCGGCGTGTGGCCCATGGCGGCAAAGCGTGACATGCGTCGGCTCTCTGCTTCATAGGCATTGACCGGAAATGTGTCCGGGTTCAGGCCACCCGGATGGGCAACGTAGTACTGGCAGCCACCCAGGGATCGTTTCATCCAGGTATCCACAATGTCAAAAGT
>CANCAO010000251.1 GCA_947374105.1 Comamonadaceae bacterium
CCGGTGGTCATCGACAACGTGCCGGGCGCAGGCGGCTCGCTCGGGGCCGACAAAGTCGCCAAGGCTGCGGCCGATGGCTACACCCTGCTCATGGGCCACATCGGTACGCTGGCCGTCAACCCCTCGCTTTACCCCAACTTGCCTTACGACCCGGTAAAAAGCTTCGCTCCCGTGGCCTGGGTGGCACGCGTGCCCAATGTGCTGGTGGTGAACCCCGGTGTGAAGGCGAACAACGTCACGGAACTGGTGGCGCGGGCCAAGGCCAAACCAGGGCAGCTCAACTATGGCTCGGGTGGTAACGGCAGCGCGGCCAACCTGGCCACCGAGTACTTCAAACTGCAAACGGGGACTTCGCTGCTGCACATTCCCTACCGGGGCACAGCACCGGCAGTCACTGACCTGATGGGCGGGCAGATTCAGGTGCTATTCACCGGTGCACCAGCCGTCATCGGGCAACTGAAAAATGGGCAATTGCGCGCGCTGGCCGTCTCCAGCCCGCAGCGGCTGGCGGCGCTGCCCGATGTGCCGACCGTAGCCGAGTCTGGGTACAAAGATTTTGAGGCCGATCAGTGGTACGGCATGGTGGCCCCAGCCGGGACGCCCGCAGCCATCGTGAGCAAACTGAACGCCCAGATCAACCAGGCCTTGAATTCAGCGGAGTTGAAAACAAGGCTGAGTGGTGAGGGCGCTGTGGCCACCTTCGGCACGCCCGAGGTGTTTGGGCAGCACATAGCGCGCGAGATTGTGCGCTGGCGCTCGGTGATTCAGGGGGGGAGAGTTAAGGCAGATTGATGACCTGCCTCATTATTTGTCACCCCCTCAAAGGCGGGGATGACAGATAAAAAATCACTGCAAACGGAAGTTGGTCTCGTAAGAAATCGCAGCGCCCGACATGGTGTTTTGCAGGCGCTCAATAGCTCGGCTGTGTCGGCCACCGTCTCTGGCATCGCACTGGTGCTGACGGTGATGCTTGATCAAGGCGTCTAACTTGTTGCGGCAGGCGTCCAGAGTTCCAGCCAAATGCAGCGCAATGTAGGCCACATGATCGGAATGAGTTTGGCGAAACTCATCAGACCACTGCTGGAAAAGCTGCCATTTGTAAGTGCCTTTTTCGGGGACTTTGATGGAATCTTGGTGCATATCAACCGTTCAAAAAATCTTTAAATTCGAGGCTTTGAGACGATTTACCCGGTTTGGCGGGTGGGTGTCTTTGAGCATCGGCCTGGAGATATAGCGCGCGGGCTACTGAATCGGTTGACGCAGATTTTGATTTTTTTGGTGCAAATGCACCTGAACGGGGCTTGCCCTGTGAGAAACAGTCCGCTTAAAGAACTATTTTTCTCACACAAGAGCTAATGGGAACTATTTCCCGGCCTTGGCCGCCAGCAACACGTCTGCGTAGTCTTGCCAACGGGCATCCTTGTCCAGGTGTTTGAACAAGCCTGCCGCCGCCTGATCGGCCACCCACTGCTGCTTGTCGGCGGTAGATGCCGTCATAAAAGGCTCGAACCCAGCCTCGCGCACGGTGTTGGCGGCCTCGCGCATTTCTTCGGCGCGGCGCTTGCCGTGCTCCACCACCCGGCTGAAAAAGTAAGCCCCGGTTTGCTGCCAGTCGATGCTGGGAAAGGTCTCCTCCAGTGTGGGCAGCACGTGGTCTTCCACGCCGTAGTGGCGGGCGGTTGCGTAGCTCTCAATCACCAGCGCCTCCATGCCTTTGATCATCACGCTGCGGCACATCTTCATGGCGCTCGCGATGCCAATTTTTTCTGACACGGCTTTGGCGTCCATCTCCCAAGTCGTGAGCCGTTGGGCCAGTTCAGCCGCGCACGCGCCACCCAGCAGCAGCGGAACGCGAATGCCGTAGGGCGGCACCGAGGTCATGACGCCCGCCTCCACATAGTGCCCACCTGCAGCGTCAATCAAGGCCGCGCATTGCTGCTTGGTGCCGGGCGAGGCGGAGTTGAGGTCAAGGTAAACCGTGCCGGGCCGCAAGTGTTGCGCCGCGCCCTGCGCCACAGCCAGCGTGTTAGACGCGGTAACGGCGGAGACGATGAAGTTGCTGGCTTCGCACAGCTCACGCATACTGGGGTGGGCCGTGACGCCCAATCGCGCCGCATGGGCCAGCTCTGCAGCCTGCGTGGCTTCGTTGACGAACTTCACATCCCAAGCGCCAGCGGTGCTCACGCCGGACTTGGCTTTGAGGCCCGCGCTAAAGGTCTTGCCGACCTCGCCATGGCCGATGACGCCTACGTGATCCAGATTCATTTATTGCTTTCCAATTTTGGCGCGGGTGATCACCTCGCCCCAGCGCTTGATGTCGTTTTGCAACAAGGCGGCGGCCTGCTCGGGCGTGCCAGGTTGCGGATCCAAATTCAGTTCTACTAAACGCTTGTGCACCGCTGGGTCGTTCAAGGCCGCGTTGATTTCTTTGTTCAGTCGTGCCACCACATCTTTGGGTGTGCCTGCGGGCACGGCCAGGCCGTTCCATGAAGCGGCGACATAATTGGCAACGCCCGCCTCTTTGGCGGTGGGCACATCGGGCAAAGCTCTGGAGCGCTTTGCGCCTGTCACAGCCAAAGGCCTCAAGGCATTGCCTTTGATTTGCGACAGCAGCGGCCCCAGAATGTCCAGCCCCGCGTCAATCTGCCCACCACGCAGCGCATTGATCACCGGAGGCGTGCCGTTGAAGGGCACGATCTGGATGTCCAGCCCCGTAGTGGATTTGAACAACTCCGCCGCCAAATGCTGCGTGGTGCCGATGTTGGGCGTACCGATATTGAGCTTGCCCGGGTTGGCTTTGGCATAGGCAATCAGATCACCTAAGGTTTTGAATTTGCCACCCTCGGCACTAACAATCACCAAGTCCAGCGTGGCCAGCGGTGCAACCGGGATGAAGTCTTTCACCGTGTCAAAGGGCAAGCTTTTGAACAGCGACTCGCTCACCGCCGTGCCGCTGGAGATGAGCAAAATCGTATGCCCATCGGGCGCGGCCTTGGCCACCGTCTCTCCCGCCACGATACCGCCTGCACTGGGCTTGTTGTCAATGACCACCGGCTGGCCCAGCGCCTCCGCCATTTTTTGCCCCACCGCACGCGCCGTCAAATCCGCCGCGCCGCCCGCCGCATTGGGCACCACGATTTTGATGGGCTTGCTGGGGAAGGCGTTTTGCGCGTGGGCCGACCAAGCACCCAAGCTCAAGACGGTAGCAACTAGGACACTCAAAAACGGTTTTTTTGGCATTTTATTCACCTCATTTATTGACGAATATGGCTGGAAGCATTTAAAAAGTTGCACAAGCAGCTACTTTAATGATAGCAACTGTTCCGTTTCAATATCAACGCGCCACACCCAGCAGCTTATCCAGCAACTCAGGCTGGTCACGCAGCTCTTGTGCCGTGCCCGCATGCACCACCGTACCACGATCCAGCACTGCGGCCACATCAGAGATCGCCAAAATGGCTTGCGGGTGCTGCTCCACGATGATGGCGGACAAGCCCTCTTCCCGCGTGATGCGGCGAATGGAGCGCAGCAGCTCTTGCACGATGATGGGGGCCAGTCCTTCGAGGGGCTCGTCCAGCAGCAGCAGTTTGGGGTTGAGCACCAAGGCGCGGCCTACGGCCAGCATTTGCTGTTCACCGCCTGAGAGTTGCGTGCCCAAGTTGCCTTTGCGCTCAGCCAGACGGGGGAACATCTCGTACACCTGTTTGGGCGTCCACTTGCCCGGTCTTGCCACGGCGGTGAGGTTTTCATCCACTGTCAAGGACTTGAAGATGTTGCGCTCTT
>CANCAO010000252.1 GCA_947374105.1 Comamonadaceae bacterium
GAGCGCGGACATGGATGCCTCCAAGGGTTATAACGTTTGTTATATTAACAAACCCCCTTCCTGATTTCAAGCCCAACATGCTCCAAGTCTCCAAACTCATGTCCCAAGGCCAAGGCCTGGCCCCCGTGCTGCTCAAGCGCGCTGCCACCGTAGAGCTGGACTGGGATGTGCGCCAGAAAAGTCGCTTTGACGCGACTGACTCCCAAGGCCGCCAGCTCGGTGTGTTTTTGCCACGCGGCACGGTCGTTCGGGGTGGTGATGTACTGGTGGCCGAAGACGGCTCGCTGATCCAGGTGCTGGCGGCCCCGCAAGCTGTGCTGCGCATCACGGCCTGCACCGCGCACGGCTCAGCATTTGACCTGACGCGTGCGGCCTATCACCTAGGTAACCGGCATGTACCCATCGAGCTCAAGCCCGACCACCTCAAGATCGAGCCCGACCATGTGCTGGCCGAGATGCTGCGCAACATGCACCTGATCGTCCATGCGGTAGGAGAGGCTTTTGAGCCGGAGGCGGGGGCTTACGCGCAGGGTGGGCATTCGCACGGTGCACACGGCGCGCATGCCCACGCCACTCATGAACACGAGCCGGTTCATGCGCACCACGAACACAAGCACGACCACGGTCACTGATGCGCACCACGATCCGTCCTCGGTCTGAAGCCCCCCAAGCGCTGCCCGCCACCAGTCTGCTCCAGCTCATGTGGCTGGCTTCCCCGGCCTTGCCGGTGGGTGGATTTTCTTACTCAGAAGGGCTTGAAAGTGCCGTAGACAGTGCACAAGCAGCTACAGAAAGTGGAGCAAGTGACTGGCTCATCGATCACCTGCATATGACGCTGGCGCGCTCTGACCTGGCGGTGTTGGCCAAAGCCGTGAATGCCTGGCGGCGCGCTGACATGGCGCATCTCAGGGAACTTAACAACTGGGTCTTGCAAACCCGCGAGACCAGCGAGCTGCGGCTGCAAACCGAGCAGATGGGGCGCTCCTTGCTGGTGTGGCTGCACAACCATGACACGGCTACGCCTGCCCAGCTACAAGCCTGCGAGTCGCTGGCTCCTACCTATCCCATCGCGTTTGCCCTAGCGGCTTCCAGTACCAAGGCCAGCGTGCGCGACTGTCTGCTGACCTATGCCTTTAGCTGGGCCGAGAATATGACGCAAGCGGCTATCAAAGCCATCCCGCTGGGGCAAAGCGCGGGGCAACGCATCCTCGCCCGCCTGAGCGTCGACATCCCTGCGGCGGTCGATCACGCCATGTCGCTCATGGACAGCGAACGCCAAGCCTTTTCCCCCATGCTTGCCATCCTCTCGGCCCAGCATGAAACCCAATACTCAAGATTGTTTAGATCCTGATTTTTCCAATTAAGAACATCTATGTCCGCACTGCACCACATCGCCAACCGCACAAAACCACTCCCCCCGCTGCGCGTGGGCATCGGCGGGCCGGTCGGCTCGGGCAAGACCACTCTATTGGAGATGCTGTGCAAAGACATGCGAGATAAGTACGACCTGGTGGCCATCACCAACGACATTTACACAAAGGAAGACCAGCGCCTGCTCACCGTCAGCGGTGCGCTGCCTGCCGAGCGCATCATGGGCGTAGAGACCGGAGGCTGCCCGCACACCGCCATCCGCGAAGACGCCTCCATCAATCTGGAAGCCATTGACCGCATGTTGGTGGATTTCCCCAATGCCGATATCGTCTTCATCGAGTCCGGCGGTGACAACCTGGCCGCCACCTTCAGCCCCGAACTCAGCGACCTGACGATTTATGTGATTGATGTAGCCGCTGGTGAAAAAATCCCTCGCAAAGGCGGCCCCGGCATCACCAAGAGCGATTTGTTCATCATCAACAAGACAGACCTTGCCCCCTACGTGGGTGCGAACCTGGACGTGATGGAAGCCGACACCCGGCGCATGCGCACCACACCCAAAGGTCTGCGGCCCTTTGTCATGACCAATCTGAAAACGTTGGCGGGTTTGAGTGAGGTGGTGGCGTTTATTGAAACCAAGGGCCTGCTTTTAGCCCAATGACGAGGTAAGTCGGGTCAGTTTGACTTGGCCAGCAAGTTGAAGTGCTCCATCATGGGCGGTGAGGCAAAAAACGGCCCCACAATGGCGCGCCATTCGGCGAAGGCGGGTGACTGACGAAAGCCCATCATGTGGTCGTCCATGCTGTCCCAAAAGAGCATCAAGATGTAGCGCTCAGGGCTTTCAATGCATTTGTTTACCTTGAAGCCCCGAAAGCCTTTGGCATGCGCAATTACGGTGTTGACACCGCGCAGAATGGCTTCATCAAAAGCAGCTTGTTGGCCGGGTTGGATGCGGATGTCAACGTGTTCGAGGATCATGGTGAATCTTTAAGATAAGTTTTGGGACAGATTTTTTTGCAGCAGAATTTCAAATTCTGAAGGAATCACAGGCTTTGAAAACAAGTACCCCTGGCCATAATCGCAGCCGGCTTCGATCAACAAGTCGCACTGCACCTGCGTCTCGATGCCTTCGGCCACCACCTTTAATCCCAATCGGTGGGCCATCACGATTATCGCTGAGCACAGCGCCAGGTCATCCGAATCTGGGGTCAGTGCGCTGACAAAGGAGCGGTCAATTTTGAGGTAGTCGATGTCGAATTTTTTGAGGTAGGAGAGTGAGGAATAACCGGTTCCGAAGTCATCCAGCGCCACTTGGATACCGGCGTCTCGCAGCGCCAGCATTTGCTCCAAAACAGCACTGTCGGTGTCGAGCAGGAGCCCTTCCGTGATCTCTACCACCAAGGACTGCCCGAGTTCGCCAAAGGACTGCAAAAATTCAACCCAACCGATTTGCCCGGCTTCCGGTCGGCGAAATTGGGCTGGTGATATGTTGACGCTGATCTGGAAGTCAGATCGGTATGTGTTCTTCCATTGCAAGACTTGGGTGGCTGCCTGCCTGAGGACCCAGTCACCGATACTGGAAATAAGTCCGAACTCTTCTGCAATCGGAATGAAGTCGACCGGACTGACCAAACCTAAACGGGGATTTTGCCAGCGGATCAGCGCTTCTGCCTTGGAAATTTGGCCGTTGTTCAGGTCAATAATGGGCTGATAGACGATAAAAAACTCGTTCTGGGGGCGTGCCTTTCGCAAATCACTAAGGATTTGCATCCGGGACTGCACGGCGAGCTGCATCTCATTTTCAAAGTACTGAAACTGGTTGCGGCCCCGCTGCTTGGCCGAGTACATGGCCTGGTCTGCATTTTTCAGCAATTCGGCGGCGTTGTGGTGATCGGAAGGGTAAAGGGTAATGCCAATGCTGGCCGAAACGTAGTGAAGTCCATCGGGCAGAGCAAAGGGAGCGGCCATTCGGTCGATGATGTTTTGCGCAATTTTCCCGGTGCTCTCGCTGCTCTGCAAGTCGTACAAGATGATGGTGAATTCATCACCGCCCAGCCGCGCCAGGGTGTCGTATTTGCGTACGCAGCTTTGCAAGCGGATTGCCACTTCCTTCAGAAGGTCGTCGCCCACATGGTGTCCGAAGGTGTCGTTAATGTCCTTGAAGTTGTCGATATCAAGGAACAGCAGCGCCAGCTTCAGCTGTTCGCGTTCGCTTTGCAGGAGATTGCGCTCCAGCCGGTCTTGGAACATGGCACGATTGGGCAAACCGGTCAGCGAATCAAAATTGGCCAACTCAAAATAATGCCGCTCCGAGTGTTGGATCAGACGAATTCTGGCGGTCAAGAAGTAAGTCAGTGCCGCGAGTAGCAGGCTGATGGTGCTGCCGCTTGCCAATACCATCCA
>CANCAO010000253.1 GCA_947374105.1 Comamonadaceae bacterium
GAGCAAGATCGACACCACGCAGCCCAATATGTCGCAGCACCTCACCACGCTGTACCAAGCTGGTGTGCTGGGTAAGCGCCGTGAGGGAGTACAAATTCATTACCGCATCATTAACGAGCGAGTGGCCAATCTATGTCGCACGGTGTGCACACAGATTGCCACAGATGGAAACTAGCCCAGGGTATCTGACCAGATGTTTTGCGCCCAGTTCATGGCATAAACACCTTCCAACTCGGTCGGACCCGATGACACACCCCCTGAACCCGCCACCGCTTTGAATGTTTTCTCCGCTGCAACATACTGGTGAACTGAAGCCACGTGGATCACCAGCTTGTCGTTCACGAAGCTGTAGCAGGTGTTGTTCAGCATCGGGTTAGGATTGACTTCCAAACCGGACAGCTGCGCCACCACAGCGGCTGCCACCACCTTGCCGTGCGAGTTGGCCATGTGGCCTGATTTGGGCATCAAAGGTGCGGACATGGTCGCATCACCGATCACATGCACATCTTTGGCGGCCGTGGACTCAAACGTCAGGTAGTTCACATGGCACCAGCGCGCGTTCGCGTTGGCCAGCCCTGACTTCATGGCGATAGCGCCCGCGCTCATGTCAGGCAGCACATTGAGTACGTTGGCCTTGACATCGTCCTGCACCTCGAACTTAACGGTGTTGGTTTTGGCATCCACGGCTACGGCCTTGTGTCCCCCTTGGTACTCCAGGATACCCTTGTAGTTGTCCGCCCAGAATTTCTTGAACAAGGGCCCCTTGGAGGTCACATCCGGATTGGCATCCAGAATCAACACCTTGGACTTGGGCTTGACCTTCTTAAAGTATGAAGCCACCTGGCTGGCGCGCTCATACGGGCCGGGCGGGCAGCGGTAAGGGGCCAGCGGAATGGTGAGCGCATACACACCGCCATCGGGCATAGCTTCGAGCTGCTTGCGCAGGGCCAGGGTTTCGGGTCCGGCTTTCCAGGCTTGCAAAATCTGGCCTGACGCATTGGCCGCTTGTAAGCCCTCGATGCTGCTCCATATCAGGTCAATGCCGGGTGAGATGATCAGTTTGTCATAGCCAATGCTGGCCCCACCGGTCAGGGTGACGGTTTTCTTGGTGGCGTCGATGCTGCTGACCATGTCCTTAACCAAGGTCACGCCATGTTTGCTCGTCAGATTGTCATATGGGCTGGTAATGTCACCCATAGTTTTGGAGCCACCGATGACAAGGTTGGAGATCGGGCAGGAGATGAAACTGGCATTGGGCTCCACTAGCACCACGTCGATCTGGTAGCCCGACAACATGCGCACGTACTTGGCCGCTGTGGCACCGCCATAACCGCCACCCACCACCACCACTTTGGCCTTGGACGGGATCGTGCCAGTACTGGCGCAACCGACCAGACTGCTCAAAGCCCCCATAGACCCCACCGCAAAGGATGCCCCCACAAAACTGCGTCTTTTCATGATGGCTCCTTTAGCGTTTGGGGTTGGAAAAATAGGTAGCCATGGCTTCGACTTGCTGGTCGCTATAGCCTTTGGCGAGCTGCTGCATGACGGTGGCGGGTCGACTGCCGTCTTTAAAGGCCTTGAATTGGGCCAGGAAAGCATCACGCGGCATGCTCGCCAGCGGGGCCAGGGGCGAACCCGTGGTCGGTCGTCCATCCGTACCGTGACAGGCGGCGCAGGTGGCGACCAAGCTGCGCAGGTTCAGGGTGGCAGCGTCTTTGGCCAGCGCGGTGCCGGCAGCAAGGCCTGTCAGCATCAATGCTGCAAGCGGGTTTCTGAGGTGCATGTGGAATCTCCTAGGGTCATTTTCCTAATATCAATGGGTACGAATGTAACCAATCGCTTATTTATCACCACCCCGGAATTACCCTTAGCATCGGATTGATATCGACGGGAAAACTCATTAGTTCAGTTGTCACTGATATTGAGCAATAATCCGGGCGTGAAAACTCATTGTCTTGCTTGGTCCTGGGTCTTGTCCATTGGCTTGTCCTTTTTTTCTAATCCCTCACTGGCTGCAGAATATCCAGTCATGAGGACTGAGAAAGTCTCAGCTTTAGCTTGGTATGTGCAGGGGGCGTCGGCCTTGGGTTCTTCAGCTAACCAGAACTTTATCTCGAATGCCGGTTTTGTGGTGACGCCTGCTGGTGTGGTGGTGATTGACGCGCTGGGTTCGCCCGCGCTGGCAACTCGGCTGGTGGCACAAATTCGCAAACTCACACCGCAGCCCATCACCCACGTGATCGTGACGCATTACCACGCCGATCATATTTACGGCCTGCAGACCTTCAAGGCCTTAGGCGCGCGAATCTTGGCGCACCCGGCAGCCAAGGATTACCTAAATTCGGACACCGCCCGTAGGCGACTGGAAAACTCAAGAAAAGACATGGCACCCTGGGTGAATGCCGATACCCATTTGGTCGAGGCTGATGAATGGCTGGACGTCGAGAAAGATTTGACCGTAGGCGGCGTGGTATTCAAGATCAAACCGATCGGTCCCGCACACACCCCCGAAGACCTTCTTGTGTATGTGCCCCAAGAGAAAGTGCTGTTTGCCGGTGATCTGGTTTTTCGCAACCGCATCCCTTATGTCGGTCAGGCGGACAGTCGGCACTGGATTGCCGCTCTGGATCAGCTGTTGACACTTGACGCGCAAATCATCGTGCCGGGTCATGGGCCCTACTCAAGCGAAGCACGCCGTGACCTGCAGCTCACGCGCGATTACCTGGTCTATCTTCGCGCCGCCATGGCGCGCGCAGCCAAAGAACTTGAACCGTTTGAAGAGGCCTATGCCGCTACAGACTGGAGCCCCTTTGAGCACCTCCCTCTGTTCAAAGCGGCCAACCGGATGAACGCATACAACACCTATCTGCTGCTGGAACAGGAAGGTCGCTGATGAACACCGGGGCTCTGACTCGTCGACGCGTTTTACTCGGCCTCGGAGCCATGTGTACCGGCGGCTTGGTGTCGGCCCACACGGCTACCCTGCCTATGGCCGTATCCTTGCAGGACGAACTGGCACGGGCATTGCAAAAACAGATGCCCCTCGTGGTAATGATCAGCTTGGCGGGCTGCCCGTTTTGCAAAGTGATCAGGGAGAACTATCTCGGCCCTATGCATAGTCAACAAGGTCTATCCGTAGTACAGGTGGATATGCACAGTAAGCGTGAGTTGAAAAACTTCAGTGGGACCAGCTTGAGCCATGAAAACATGCGGCGAACTTGGGGCATCAGAATAGCACCCACTCTACTGTTTTTCGGGCGCAACGGCACAGAAGTTGCCCCGAGACTGGTCGGGGCCTCTATCCCTGACTTTTACGGAGCTTACCTGGATGAACGCTTGCAGCAGGCGCAAGAAGCTATCAAATAAATAGCCTTCAAGAAGCGGACCCTACCTCCCCACTGTTACGAGATAAAGCGGTAACGATCCTAAGTCAACGATAGGAAGTTCTGAATTACCCGGTCAGGCTTGCAGGCCTCGATTGGCTGACCCATGTTGTAACCATAGGGCAAGGCCCAAACGGCTACATCGGCATTGCGGGCAGTCGCCACATCGATCGACGAATCACCAACAAACAATGCGTGGTGACGAGCGATCTGAAATTGGTCAAGACAATTCAAAATGCCTGCCGGGTCAGGCTTTTTGGTGGGCAGAGTGTCGCCACTGACGATCAAGTCAAACAGCGGCATGAGCTGATGAGCATCGAGTATGGTCTTGGTGTAGCGATCTTCCTTGTTGGTCACCACGGCCAGCTTTACCCCTT
>CANCAO010000254.1 GCA_947374105.1 Comamonadaceae bacterium
AAACTGGCGTTGTGGTCATGCCGTTTTTGCCGGGTGACTCGTTGCTGTTTGTGGTGGGGGCGATGTGCGGCGTGGGTTTGATGAGTTACCCGCTCTCGGTCGGGCTCTTGCTGGCCGCTGCCATTTTGGGCAATCAGTCCAACTACGCACTGGGACTCTACTTTGGGCCGCGTGTTTTCAAATGGGAAAACTCGCGTTACTTCAATAAAAATGCCTTCAACCAAGCCCATGCGTTTTATGAGAAATACGGCGGCGTCACCCTGATCGCCGCGCGCTTCATTCCCTTCCTTCGCACCTTCGCGCCCTTCGTTGCTGGGGTGGCGAAAATGACGCGCAGCCGCTTCACCTTCTTTGACGTGACGGGCGGTGCCCTGTGGGTGGGGGGCATCGTCACCATTGGTTATTTCTTTGGCAACTTTCCCTTCGTTAAAGCGAATTTAGACAAAATTATTTGGGCGATGATTTTGATTCCTGGCCTGCTCATCTTGCTGGGGGCTTGGCGCGCAAAACGTCAAAGTGTTTCGCAATAAGGATAAGGCTTACGCAGGCTTGCCCCTGTGGGTCATAAGGTTTAAGCTGGCGTTGCATTGCAGGAGGTAGTGATGAAACGCAAACCAACAGCACTGGAGCGTGCGGTGTCAGGTCGGCTTGACTCCACGCCAGGTCGAGAACAAGTCATGTCGAGACCCGACGGCTATTACTGGCGAACGTTAGATGGCCGACAGGAGTTTGGGCCTTTCGATAGCCTGGATCTGGCGTTGACCGATTTGGAATCGGCCGACGATGAGACCCTTGGCCCCGGAGAAACCTTGCAAGAGGCTGAAGACGAGATCGGCATCTCTGACTGGATAGACCCTGACACAGGGGAGCCGGCCGAAGGCATGTCGCATCCGCGCTTTGAAGACCGTTAACGCGTCTTGAGGGTTCGGGCGCTACAGCTGTGTGCTGAATCAAGTAGCGCGGCTGGGCATAGGATCAGGTAACTCGGCTTCGCGCGAGCGGCGGGTTGCGGGCGAAGTAGTTCTCGATGCCGCGCATCAGCGCATTGGCGAGCTGTTCTTTGTAGGTCTCGCTGTTGAGCTTGGCTTCTTCTTCAGGGTTGCTGATGAAGGCGGCCTCGACCAACACACTGGGGATGTCAGGCGCTTTGAGCACAGCAAAGCTGGCTTGCTCCACTTTAGGTTTGTGCAACCTACCCACGCGGCCCATCTCGGCCAGCAGTGTGCCGCCCAACTTCAAGCTGTCGTTGATCTGCGCGGTGGTGCTCATGTCGAGCAGAGCGCGTTGCACCTGAGCGTCTTTGGCTTGCGCGTTGATGCCACCAATCAAGTCGGCTTTGTTCTCCTGGTTGGCCATCCACCTTGCCGCGCTGCTGGAGGCACCGCCTTGACTCAGAGCAAAGACACTGGCACCTTGAGGGTGCGGAGTGAAGAAGGCGTCGGCATGCAGGCTCACAAACAGATCCGCCTGCACCTTGCGGGCCTTTTGTACGCGCACATGCAAGGGTACAAAAAAATCAGCATCGCGCGTGAGGTAGGCCCGCATGGGATTGCCCTTGATGGTGGTGGCGTTGATGCGGTCGCGCAGCAGGTGGGCGAGTTGGAGCACCACGTCTTTCTCACGCGTGCCGTTGGGGCCAATGGCGCCGGGGTCTTCACCACCGTGGCCAGGGTCTAGGGCGATGATGATGAGGCGATCGGTGTGTGGTGCTGGCGCTGGCGTTGGTGAGTGTGCTTGTGTCGGTGAGGGTACGGATGCGGCGGGTAAGGGAAGCGTTTTGGTGGCTTGGCCCAATCGCTGGGCCATAAGCTCGCCTAGCGGGTCTGATGCGGGCAGGCCGACGGGTTTTTCTCTCAAACGCTCGGCAATCAAGTCGGCCAGCGGATCGGCGGCCTGCATGGGGTACAGGTCAAACACCAGCCGGTGTTGGTAGGCTGCCACCGGGGCCAGGGTGAAGACTTGCGGGGTGATGGGTTGCTTGAGGTCAATCACCAGACGCACCACATTAGGCGCGTTTTGCCCGACGCGGATGCCGGCAATATTGGGGTCATCGCTGCGCACCTTGGCTACCAGTTCACGCAGGGTGGGGATGAGGTCAATGCCTTCAATGTCCACCGCCAAGCGCGGCGGGTTGGTGACAAAGGTTTGGCGGGCGATGAGCTGGGTGTCGGACTCGATGGTGACGCGTGAGTAGTCGGGCGCAGGCCAAACGCGCACCGCCACGATGCTGGCTCCGCGCGCCAGTTGCTGGTGGCCCAGTAGCAGCACCAGGGGGCCTGCTGCCAGCAGAGCGCGACGCTTCATGCTGTGCCCTCGCTATGGGGTAGATCTTGAAGGTCTTGTAAGCTTTGTAGAAGGGCTTCGCCTATGGGGCTTTGCGACGTGAGGGTGAGCGCGCGTGCCTCGTTGTCCAGCGTCGCCAAGTGGAGGGTCAGATCGGCGCGCGGCAGCAGCTCTCCCACTTTTTCCGGCCACTCGGCCAGCTTGAGGCCGGGGCTGGTGAAGATGTCGCGAAAGCCCGCCTCTTCCCACTCTTGCGGACCTTGGAAGCGGTAGAAGTCAAAGTG
Organism: Comamonadaceae bacterium; assembly: GCA_947374105.1. Classification (GTDB taxonomy): domain Bacteria; phylum Pseudomonadota; class Gammaproteobacteria; order Burkholderiales; family Burkholderiaceae_C; genus CANCDA01. The sequence continues at coordinate 2,568 of CANCAO010000254.1, forward strand.
CCAGATATTGAGGGAGGTATTCAAGTCTTGCGAGGACACCTCATACGCCTCCACCACCGCATAGGTTGGGCTCTTGATGCGCCCCTGCACGCCCAGCGCGCGCAGCAGGTGGCGCACCAGCGTGGTCTTGCCCGCACCCAAGTCGCCTTGCAACTCAATGAATGTGTTGCGCAAGGCCGGGTTGGCGGCCAGATTTTCAGCCAAGGCCTGCGTGGCAGCCTCGTCCGGGCAGCGCAGACTTTTTACAATGGGCAGGTGACGCTCAACAACACTCAATTCATTTCCTTGATCCAGGGCTGGGCCCTTGAGCTTGGATTCTCTCAAATTGGCGTCAGCGGTGTGGATTTGAGCAGTGCCGAGGCGGGCTTGCTGGATTGGCTGGCACAGGGATTTCATGGCGACATGACCTACATGGCCGCTCATGGCCTAAAAAGAGCACGCCCGGCCGAGCTGGTGCCCGGCACAGTGAGCGTCATCACCGTGCGTATGAATTATTTGCCCGCGCACACGCCCGAGGGCTGGCAGGCGCTGGAGTTTGAGCGCCAGCAACGCCCGAACGAGGGCGTAGTGTCCGTGTACGCACGAGGGCGGGACTATCACAAGGTGCTGCGTTCACGGCTGCAAAAACTGGCCGACCGCATGGCGCAGCACATCGGCCCTTTTGGCCACCGCGCCTTTACCGATTCCGCTCCAGTGCTAGAGGCCGAACTCGCCGCACGCAGCGGTCAGGGCTGGCGTGGCAAGCACACCCTGGTGCTCAACCGTGAGGCAGGTTCGATGTTTTTCCTTGGTGAAATTTATGTCGATGTGGCGCTGCCTGTGACCGAGCCTGTCACGGGGCACTGCGGCACCTGTACCGCATGCATCGACGTGTGCCCGACCCAGGCCATCATCGCGCCGTACCGGCTGGACGCGCGGCGCTGCATTTCTTACCTGACGATTGAACACGCAGGGCCCATTCCGGCAGAGTTGCGTCCGCTCATGGGCAACCGGATTTATGGCTGCGATGACTGCCAGTTGATTTGCCCTTGGAACAAGTTTGCCCAGCGCAGTGCGCTGCCCGACTTTGACGAGAGAAAGGGCTTAAGTGGACAGCAATTGGTGTCGATGTTCATGTGGAGCGAAGCCGAATTTTTGAGCCACACCGAAGGCACACCCATCCGGCGCATTGGCCATGAGCGCTGGC
>CANCAO010000255.1 GCA_947374105.1 Comamonadaceae bacterium
GCCACCCGCTCCATGGCGGCAATGGCCTGGCCCGAGCTGTATCCGGGTTTGGGCTCGCCCAAAATTTGGATGCTGGGCAGCGCGTTGAAGTGCTGCACCGAGTCAGGCCCGGCCACAAACTTGACCTCGGCCACGGCGCGGATTGGCACCATCTGGCCCGACTTGGCCCGCACATAGAGTGCACCAATGTCATCCGGCTTGGATCGGTACTGGCCTTCGGCCTGCATCAACACCTGGTAAATCCGACCGCTTTTATTGAAGTCGTTGACGTAGTAGCTGCCCAGCGTCGCGGCCAGCGTGTTGTAGATGTCAGCCACGGCAATACCTAAAGCACGCGCCTTCTCAGTGTCCACATTGACATAGAGCTGGGGCGAGTTGGCCTGCCAGATGGTTTTGACGCCTTGCAGCTCGGGTTGCTTGTTGGCCTCGGCCAGCAGACCCGGCAAGAGTTGCGCCAGACGCCGCACGCCGCCGTCGCCCTTGTTTTGCAGGTAAAACTCAAAGCCGCCGGTTTGGCCCAAACCCTGAATGGCGGGCGGGGCAAATGCCAGTGGCAGGCCTTCCTTGATACCCGCTGTTTTCATATAGGTTTCCATCACCAGGTCTTTGGCCGACTGGTCACGTTCAGCCCAGGGTTTGAGCGGGAAGAACATGGTGGCGGCAGACGACTTGAGGCCCCCTCCCCCCAGAAAGTTCAGGCCTACCAGGCTGAACACGGTGTCGATGTTTTTATTGGGCGACATGGCCGCTTCAACCTGCTTGACAACCTGGTTGGTGCGCTCCAGCGATGAGCCCTCGGGCAGGATCACCGCGCCGATGAAATATCCCTGATCTTCGTCCGGCACCAAAGCGCCAGGCACCAGTTTGACCATCAAACCGGTCAAGCCCAGCATGCCAACGAACAACAACATACCCAAAACACCGCGCTTGAGAAAAAATGCCACGCCTTGCGTGTAGCGCTGCGTCAGGCGCTTGAAGCCACGGTTAAACCTGTCAAAGAACTTGTTCTTGCGCTCGGCACCCGGTTTGAGCAGCACTGCGCACAGCGCCGGGGTGAGTGTCAAGGCCACAAAGCCCGACAGCACCACGGCGATGGAGATCGTCACCGAGAACTGGCGGTACAACTCGCCCGCCAGACCGCCCAAAAACGCCACAGGAATGAAAGCGGCGCACAGCACCAGCACGATGGCAATGACCGGACGGGTCACTTCGCGCATGGCCTCAATCGCCGCGTCGCGTGGGCTCAGGCCCTCTTCGTGCATGAGGCGCTCGACGTTTTCCAGCACCACGATCGCGTCGTCCACCACGATGCCGATGGACAGCACCATGCCAAACAACGTGAGCGTGTTGATGCTGTAGCCCAACAGGTGCAAGCCTGCCATCGTGCCGATCAGCGATACGGGCACGGCCAGCGTGGGGATGATCGTGGCGCGCCAGCTTTGCAAAAACAGGTACACCACCAGGAACACCAGCACCATGGCCTCGGCCAAAGTTTTGAGCACTTCGTGGATGGATTCGGCCACGAAGGGGGTCGTGTCATACGGCGTGGAATAGGTCATGCCGGGGGGGAACTTGGCCTTCAGGTCCAGTAAAGTTTTCTCGACCGCAGCACGCGTCTCCAGCGCATTGGCCCCGGCTTGCAAAAACACGCCCACAGGCACCGAGGGGTGGCCGTTGACGCGACCGTAAAAGTTGTAGTCCTTTGAGCCCAGCTCGACCCGTGCCACGTCTTTGAGGCGGACGATCGCGCCTTTGTCGCCAGCGCGAATCACGATGCTGCCAAACTGCTCTGGCTCCAGCAAGCGCCCCTTGGCCGTGACGGTGAGTGTCAGCTCTTCGGTGTTGTTGGGCGGTGCGCCGATCTTGCCGGCGGCGTATTGTGCGTTTTGCTCAGACACGGCACTGGCGATATCCGCCACCGTGACACCCAATTGCGCCATGCGGTCAGGCCGCAGCCAGATGCGCATGGCGTAGTCTTTGGCCCCGAAAATTTGCACGTTGGTGGTGCCCGGCACCCGCTTGATCGCATCCAGCACGTTTTGCGTGATGTAGTTGGAGATGAACAGCGCGTCATAGCGGTCATCCGGCGAATACAGCGAGGCCACCACAAGAAAGTTGGCCGAGCTTTTGGCCACGGTCAGGCCTTGGCGCTGCACCTCTTGCGGCAGTTTGCTCAGAACCTGATTGACCCGGTTATTCACGTTGACCGCGGCAATGTCCAAATTGGTGCCGACATCAAAGGTCACGTTGATGCTCACCGCGCCGTCGCCCGAGGAGGTACTGTCCATGTACAGCATTTTTTCAACGCCGTTGATGGACTGCTCGATCGGTGCGGCCACGGTGGTTTCCAGCACCTCGGCTGAAGCACCGGGGTAGATGGCTCGCACGTTGACGACAGGCGGAGAAATTTCAGGGTAGCGCGAGATCGGCAAAATCCGCATTGCGGCAAGCCCAGCCAGTACCAGGAACAGCGACAGCACCGTCGCGAAGATCGGACGGTCAATGAAAAATTTGGAGAACATGGGGAATTTGCTCTTTATTTAGGAGCTGCTTGTGCTTGGCTGGCTGCGGCTGCAGGCGGTTTTACTTGTGCATTAGGCGCTGCACCGGGCACATAAGGCACGGGCTTGACTGTCATACCGGGGTCATGCGCCTTGATGAAACCTTCGACCAACACCCGCTCACCCGATTGCACGCCTTTGGTCACGATCCACTCGCCCTGGGTCCAGCCGTCCAGCTCGACCGGACGCGGCTCCAGTTTGTCGTCCTTGTTGACCACAAACACGATCTTGCCAAACGGGCTGTCAATCACCGCACGCTGCGGCACGCTCAGACTGTTGGGGCGGCTGGCTCCGCCCAGCATGATGCGCACAAATTGGCCGGGACGCAAAACGCCATCCGGGTTGGGTAACTCGGCCCGCGCCTCAAAGCTGCCGGTTTGGGTGTTGACCTTTTCGCTGGCGAAATTGAGCTTGCCGGTGCGCCCGTACAGGCTGCCATCAGCCAGTTTGACGCTCACCGTGAAACCCAAGCTGCCATTGGCCGCGCGCTTGCCCGTCACGTTGCCCGGCAGATTCAACTGCCCGCTGCCCAGCTGCTGGGTCATGCGCAAGAGTTCCGCCTCTGACAGGCTGAAGTTCACGTACATCGGGTTGGTTTGCACGATGGTCGTCAGTAGACTGTCGTTGGCCGTGATCAGGTTGCCGTCGGACTTGGCCGCCGTACCCGTGGTGCCTGAAATCGGGGCGACCACCTTGGTGTAAGCCAGATTGAGCCGGGCTTCATTGGTCTGCGCCTGCGCCTGTTTGAGCCCTGCCTCGGCTGACTCCAGCGCCGACTGGCTGTCGTCCGCTTCCTTCTGGCTGATGGCTTTTTCTGCGGCCAACGGAGCCGCACGGGCGTGATCGCGCCGGGTTTGTTTCACCTTGGCCTCAGCCACTGCCAAGGCCGCTTCAGCCGATGCCAACTGGTTCTGGAACGTGGCGGGGTCGATCTGGAACAAAGGCGTACCCGCCTGCACAGCCGTGCCCTCCACAAAAAGTCGTTGCTGCAAGATACCGGCCACCCGCGCCCGCACCTCGGTTTCACGCGAACCCGCTGTTTGGCCGACGTACTCCAGCTCCACTGGCTGCGCCTTGGCCTGCAGGGTGATGACGCTCACCTCGGGTGGTGGCATGCCGCCGCCAGGGCCGCTGGGCGCGCCGCCACCCGATGGGCCACAGGCAATCAGCAGCATGGGGAG
>CANCAO010000256.1 GCA_947374105.1 Comamonadaceae bacterium
GGAATTTGCATGAAGGGATTGTCCATCAAAGGGCCTCGCATCAGCCCAGACCACATAAAGCCGGACAATAGCGGCATGCATGTTTTGATTCCCTTCGCGGTCTGCCGCGACCCCGCCGCCCAGCAGGTGCTGCGCGAGTTGCGGCTGCCGTATCTGGCGCAACTGTTGGCACGGCTGTCACCGATCTCGCTGGACAATGCCGACGAGGACAGCCCCGCCCTGCCGCACGAGCGCGCGCTGGCTCGGATTTTTGGCCTGCCGAGTGGGCCGCAGATTCCAATGGCGGCGTGGCAAGCGGCCTCTAGCGGGCTTGAGGCGAGCACCCAGGCCTGGGCCTTCATCACGCCCTGCCATTGGAACTTGGGACAAGCCCAGATCACACTGGACCCGCCGCAGGTGCTGGCGCTGGATGAAGCCGAATCCCGCGCCCTGCTGGCCGCCATGAGCCCCTATTTCGACGAAGACGGCATCACGCTGGCGTATGAGAGCCCCGCTCGCTGGCTGGCCCAAGGCGAGGTTTTTCGCACACTGGCCACCGCCTCGCCCGAGCGCGTGGTGGGGCAAGGCGACATCAAGCCTTGGATGCCCGCTGCGCCCACGCTGCGCCGCCTGCAAAACGAGATGCAGATGCTGCTCTACACCCACCCGGTGAATGAGGCTCGTGCTGAACGTGGGGCGTATCCAGTCAACTCGTTTTGGGTCAGCGGCAGCGGGGCTTTGACGGCGTCGATCAGCGCGACAGCACCGCCATTAATGCCGCTCATGCCACTGCAACTCATGCACGCCGCCTTGCAACAAGACTGGATCACCTGGGGCCAGGTCTGGGCGCAACTGGATGCAACGGTGTGCGCTGATCTGCTGCGTGCTGTGGAGAAAACTGGCCCTATGGAGCGCGCCACCCTCACCCTGTGCGGTGAGCGCAGCGCACAGACCTATACGGCCGCGCCACGATCTCTACAACATAGAATTTTTAATATTTTAGGCCCCAAGCCCATAGAAATCATGCGTAAACAGCTATGAAAATAATAGCACGCGATATTCCTCCCCGTGCCGCCTGGGCGCTGGAGCAAGCCGGTGTGCACCCGCTGCTGGCGCGCTTGTTTGCCGCGCGCGGCGTGCAGAGCAAAGACGAATTAGACGACGGGCTGGCGCGTCTGCTGCCGCCCACCTCGCTGCTAGGCGCAACCCAAGCCGCCGTGCTGCTGGCCGATGCCATTGCGCAAGACAAGAAACTCTGCATAGTCGCCGACTACGACTGCGACGGCGCCACCGCCTGCGTTGTGGCCATTCGCGGCTTGCGTCTGCTGGGCGCGCGCCATGTGAGCTATATCGTGCCGGACCGCGTGGTGGACGGCTACGGCCTGACGCCGCCGATATCGCAACGCGTGAAAGACAGCGGGGCCGACGTGCTGATCACCGTGGACAACGGCATCGCCAGTGTGGCGGGCGTGGCCACGGCGCGTGCGCTGGGCTTGCAGGTGCTGGTGACGGATCATCACCTGCCCGGCTCAGAACTGCCCATGGCGGAGTGCATCGTCAACCCGAACCAACCCGGTTGCACGTTTGAGAGCAAGTCCATCGCCGGGGTGGGTGTGATGTTTTATGTGTTGCTGGCACTGCGGGCGGAGTTGCGCCAACGGGGGATATTCGATGCAAGCAATCAACCGAAACTGGATACCTTGCTGCCCCTGGTCGCGCTCGGCACGGTAGCTGACGTCGTCAAGCTCGACGCCAACAACCGCCGCCTGGTCGCCCAAGGCTTGAAGCGCGTGCGTGCCGGTGCGCTGCCACCCGGCATGGCCAGCCTGTTTACCGCCGCCGCGCGCAATGCCACTGTGGCCACCACTTTCGACTTCGGCTTTGCCCTAGGCCCACGCATCAACGCCGCAGGCCGCTTGGCCGACATGACGCTGGGCATTGAATGCCTGCTGACCGATGACGCTGCGCGTGCGGATGAACTGGCCCAAACGCTGGACGGCATCAACCGTGAGCGCCGCGTGATTGAGGGCGACATGCGCGATCAGGCCTTTGCCATTGCCGAGTCACTGTTCGATGAGGGCGATGAGCCACCACCCGCCATCTGTGTGTTTGACCCCGACTTTCACGAGGGCGTGGTGGGCATCGTGGCCTCGCGCATCAAAGACAAGCTGCACCGGCCCACGTTCGTCTTTGCGGCCAGTCAGGCCCCGGGCAAGGAACATGAGCTCAAAGGCTCGGGCCGCTCGATACCCGGCTTTCACCTGCGCGATGCGCTTGACCTGGTCGCCAAGCGCCACCCCGGCGTATTACTGCGCTTTGGCGGCCACGCCATGGCGGCGGGCTGCACCGTGAATGAGGAAAGCTTTGATGAGTTCGAGCAGGGCTTGAACGACGTGGCCCAAGAATGGTTAGACGCCGCCACCTTGACGCGTCGGCTGGACACCGATGGCCCCTTGGCCCCCGAGTACCGCCGCGCCGACCTGGTGGACACCCTGCACCGCGAGGTCTGGGGCCAAGGCTTTGCGCCACCCACCTTCAGCGAAGAGGTGGAGGTGATTTCGCAGCGGCTTGTGGGGGAAAAGCACCTGTCCCTCAAGCTCAAGCACCAAGGTCAGCCCGTGGATGCCATCTGGTTCGGCCACACCGAGCAACTCCCGCGCAAAGTCACCCTGGCCTTCCGGCTGGACGCTGACGAGTGGAATGGCATGCGGCGGGTACGGTTTTTGGTGGAGGGATCAGCCATGATAAAATAAATCATGGCTGATAGGAAAATAGTCGATGATGCACACCACATCACCCCCAAACGTGGCAATGGTCAACTGCGACGTGAAATTTGGGTTGACGATCAAGGTCAGGTGACACGCTACAACTTGGCCTACATCAACCACGCCCTGCACAGCGATGATAACGGCCGTGTAGTGGGGTATGACAACCAGCATGGTTACCACCACCGCCATCACTTGGGCGCTGTAAGCCCAGTGAAGTTCACCAGTTTTGAAGATATCGAAAATCAGTTTGAGTCCGATTGGACAGCACTCAGGAGCAAGGCATGAAAACCGTCATTCTCAAATCGGGAAACGAGCAAGGCTTTTTTCAACGCGGCAAGACACTGGCGCGCCTGTCTGATGCGGGTAAACCGCTCGCTGAAGAGCGCACAGTCAGCTTTGAAGATCCGGCCGAACTCCTAAGCCTGCTCACAGCCAGTCGGCTTGATGTGTTTCGCAGTGTCAAGAACGAGCCGGGCTCCATCACAGTGGTAGCGCAGCGCCTGCACCGGGATCGCAGTGCCGTCAAACGCGATGTCGATCAGTTGGCGCAAGTCGGGCTGGTGACGATTGAAACCAAAGTTCTGCCCGGCCATGGGCTTATGAAAGAGGTGCGGGCGGCGGCCAGTCGATTTCGACTTGAAGCGATGGTGATGTAGTCATCACCTAGGTTTGATGAGCCACCTCAGCCCATCAAGTCCGAGTGCTTACGGGGCGCCCGGTCCAAGTGGAAGAGAAAGAAAATCAGCAAGCCCGTGGCGCTCATCATCCACAGCGGCCCGAAGAGCCAAAACAGCAGCGGGACGGTTAGAAAATACGAACGCATACCGAGACGGAAATAAATCGCCGCCCGGTTGAGTTCAGCGGCCACGCGCGGGGGTTGCGTGCATTCAATGCCCATGGACGGCGGCACGTTGAGCAGATAGCCGATATGGTGGTACAGGCGCATCGACAAGCCAAACGCGAAGAAGGCGAACA
>CANCAO010000257.1 GCA_947374105.1 Comamonadaceae bacterium
TATGTTAGCGCTAACATAATAGCAAAAATCTAGCAAAAAACGCAACACGGTATTCAATGTTTTTCACAGGAATTTTTGATGCTGACCTCTCAACAAATTGAGCAATACCGGGAAGACGGCGCCGTCGTTGTACCCGGTGTCCTGGACGCATCAACCTGCAAGCTCATGAAAGACATCCTGGCCGAACTGGTAGAAGGTTCACGCCAAGTGACTGCGCATGACGACGTGTATGACCTGGAGCCCGGCCACAGCGCGGCTGACCCACGCGTGCGGCGCATCAAAAAACCGCATGTGGTGAACCCGGTGTTTTATGACTTCGCCAAGTCCAAAGCACTGATCGATTGCTTGCGTGCCTTGATTGGCCCCAGCGGTCGGCTCTATGGCTCCAAACTCAACCTCAAGTCGCCTGGCTATGGCTCGCCGGTGGAGTGGCATCAGGACTGGGCCTTTTACCCGCACACCAACGACGACGTGCTGGCCATTGGCGTGATGCTGGACGACACCACGGTGGAGAACGGTGCGATGTATGTCATCCCCGGCACGCACAAAGGCCCGACCTATGACCACCATGGCGCAGACGGTTACTTCACCGGCGCGATGGACCCCGAGACCTGTGGCGTGGATTTCTCCAAGGCCGTAGCGTGTGAAGGCCCGGCGGGTTCCTGCTCGTTCCACCATGTGCGCACGATTCACGGCTCGGCGCAAAACACGTCGAACCGCCCACGTGGTTTGCTGCTGTTTGAGGTGGCCGCTGGGGATGCCTTCCCCATCATGGGCCTGGGCAGCGCCTATGGCCATTACGAAGGCTACAAAGAGCGCCTGCTCTATGGCGTGGACACCATCACGCCGCGCTTTCGCGAAGCGCCGGTGCGCCTGCCACTGCCACCTGCCAAGAACCAGGGCTCAATCTATGAGAATCAAACGGCAGGCAAACGTTTCTTTGGTTTTGTCGAGCCACCCAGCATGTGACTTACCATCTCAGTCCAACAACAGGAGACCGAGATGACCGCATTCAAAACAAGACTGACGCGCGCCTTTGCAACTGTGGCGGTCGCGTGCTGGGGCGCAGGCCTGAGCACGGCGGCTCTGGCACAAACCGATTACCCGAGCCGCCCCATCAAAATCATCGTAGCCTTTGGCCCCGGCGGTGGCTCCGACACCTTGGCGCGACTGCTAGGGCAAAAGATGTCGGAGTCTTTCAAGCAACCCGTCACCATTGAAAACCGCCCCGGCGCGGGTGGCTCCATCGGCACGCGTGAAGTGCAAAAGGCCCCCGCTGATGGCTACACCCTGATCCTGGCTACCAGTTCCACCCACAGCATCAACCCCTGGGTGATCAAGAACATCGGCTTCGACGCGGTGAAAGACTTCACCAGCATCGCCGTATTTGCCAGCACCGACTACGCACTGGCCGTGCCGACGAACTCGCCCTACAAAACCCTGGGCGATTTGGTCAACGACGGAAAAACCAAAAAGATCGACTACGCGTCCAGCGGCAACGGCTCCACCAGCCACTTGGCCGGTGCGCTCCTGGGGCAGATGACAAAAACCAACATGGTGCACATCCCCTACAAGAGCAGCGACACCGGGCGCACTGATTTACTGGGCGGACAAGTGGCGTTCATGTTTGACAACACGGCCATCTTTTTGCCCCACGCCAAGAGCGGCAAACTACGGCTCTTGGCCACATCGGCCTTGACGCGATCACAAGCCGCCAAAGACACGCCCACCCTGCATGAAGCGGGTGTGCCCAACTTTGAAGTGGTGGGCTGGTTTGCTTTGATGGGCCCGGCCAACATGCCCGCAGCCGTGACCGCAAAACTCAACGCCGAAGTGCTGCGCATCATGGCCCTGCCCGAGACGCTGGAGCGCTTGGCTTCACTGGGCTTTGACCCCCTACCTATGGGTGTGAAAGAGTCTGGCGCTTACATTGCCGACCAGTTAGGCAAGTTCAAAACCATGGTGAATGCGGCAGGTGCGCAGGTCGATTAAAAGATGCCACAACAGTTCCGCGTCTATCAATCCCTATGGGCTATGGAGCAACGCCGCCCCGATGGCCTGGAGTGGTCGCTGGATGAAAAACTCTCGATGATCCGGGACGCAGGTTTTGATGGGGCGGGTGTGCGTTTTGCAGATAAAGCTTACGCCAAGACTTGCACCGATTTTCTGAGTGCACACGGGATGACGTGGCAGGCCCAGGCCTATCCACAAACGGTGGATGACCTCAAACCCATCATCGAGCACGTGCAGGAATTCGGCGCGGATCACATCAATCTGCAACCGGATGTGCGCCCCTACACGGTGGAGGAATGTTTTCCTCTCATCGACGGCTGGCTGCAACTGGCTGCCGATGCGGACATCAAGCTCCAGATCGAGACGCACCGCAACCGCATGACGACCGATTTGTTGTTCACCCTGCAGTTGCTGGACCACTATCCGGATTTGCGCCTGACCGGTGACTTGTCCCACTACGTGGTGGGGCGCGAGTTCTGGTACCCGCTGAGCGATACCGACCAGGCGCTGATGCACCGCATCATCGACAACTGCTGGGGTTTCCATGGGCGTGTGGCGAGCCGTGAGCAGATTCAACTGCAAATGAATTTTCCGCAGCATCAGCACTGGGTTGAGTTGTTCATGGCTTGGTGGGAGCATGGATTTCGCCAGTGGCGGGCCAAAGCGGCCAGTGACGCAACACTCACCTTTTTGTGTGAGTTAGGCCCGCCTGAATACGCCATGACCGGGGCCGATGGCTACGAGTTGTCAGACCGCTGGCTAGAAGCTCAGCAGATGAAAGACCGGGTACGTGCGCTGTGGGTGCGCGTCAATTCAGACAAGTAACTTCAAAAATGAAAAAAAGGAATAGAGAATGAAATCAAGAGCCGCCGTCGCCTTCGCCGCAGGCCAAGCACTTCAAATCGTCGAGATCGACGTGGCCCCACCGCAAAAGGGTGAGGTGCTGGTGAAAATCACGCATACCGGCGTTTGCCACACCGATGCCTTCACGCTGAGTGGCGATGACCCTGAAGGCATTTTCCCGTCCGTATTGGGGCATGAAGGTGCGGGTGTCGTGGTCGAGGTTGGGGAGGGTGTCACCAGCCTGAAGCCGGGCGACCATGTGATACCGCTCTACACCGCCGAGTGCCGCGAATGCAAGTTTTGTCTGTCGGGAAAAACCAATTTGTGCCAGAAGGTGCGCGCCACGCAGGGCAAAGGACTAATGCCTGATGGCACTTCGCGTTTCTCATACCAAGGGCAGCCGATTTTTCATTACATGGGTTGCAGCACCTTCAGCGAATACACCGTGTGCAATGAAATTTCTCTGGCCAAAATCAACCCCGCTGCTGACCCCGAAAAAGTGTGTCTGCTGGGCTGCGGCGTCACCACCGGCATTGGCGCGGTGCACAACACCGCCAAGGTGAAAGAAGGCGACACCGTGGCTGTGTTTGGCCTGGGCGGCATTGGTCTGGCTGTGATTCAAGGGGCCAAGCAGGCCAAGGCGGGCCGCATCATCGGCATTGACACCAACCCCGGCAAGTTTGGTCTGGCCAAGCTGATGGGCGCGACCGATTGCATCAACCCCAAAGACTACAGCAAGCCGATTCAAGACGTCATTGTCGAACTCACCGACGGCGGCGTGGAGTTCAGCTTCGAGTGCATTGGCAATGTGAACGTGATGCGTGCG
>CANCAO010000258.1 GCA_947374105.1 Comamonadaceae bacterium
GGTCGAGGCCACCACGCCTGAGGAGTTCAAGGTCGTCGTCGTCACCGCCATCGGCCCGCTGCGCGCGCGCTTCAACGGCGTGTTGCGCATGAGCGAGATCAGCGCGCCTGAGTCCTGCGTCATGGTGTTTGAAGGGCAGGGTGGGGCGGTCGGCTTCGCCAAAGGCTCGGCCACCGTCAATTTGAAAACAGTCGCTGAAGGCACCGAGTTGAACTACGCCGCCAAGGCGCAAATCGGTGGCAAGTTGGCGCAGGTGGGCTCGCGTCTCATCGACAGCGTGGCCAAGAAAATGTCAGATGACTTCTTCAAAGCCTTTCGCAAGCAGCTCGCGCCGCCAGACGAAGTGGCTGTGGCTGCCAACCCACCGACCATATCAACAGCGCTTGCCACACAAGACGCAACGCCACATGCCGTGACAGCACCGGCCAACACTGCGTCTCCAATGACCTCAGCACCTGCACCCAGTACGGCAACGCTCGTGCCAGGCTGGTGGTTGATCGTGGCGGCTTTTGTGGGTTGCGCGACCACGCTGGCCGGTGCGTTGCTGATTCGCTAAGGGGGTTGGCCCGTATGAACTACAGCACCGATTTTCCCAGCCTGCACGGCCAAGTCAGCCCGCAGGAATGGCAAGCCCGCGTTGAGCTGGCGGCTTGCTACCGCTTGGTCGATCAGCTCGGCATGACCGATCTGATCTACAACCACATCACCTCCAAAATCTCCGGCACCGAGCACCTGCTCATCAACCTGTATGGCCTGCTGTACAAGGAAATCACGGCGTCGAGTCTGGTGAAGATTGATTTGGCGGGCAACATTCTGACCAAGCCAGACACCGACTACGGCATCAACCGCTCCGGCTACGTGATTCACGGCGCCATTCATGAAGCGCGTGCCGATGTCAACTGCGTGATGCACACTCACACCCGCGCTGGCCAAGCTGTGGCCAGCATGAAGTGTGGCCTGCTGCCGATGACGCAGACCTCCATCCGCTTCCATGGCCACATCGGCTACCACGACTTTGAAGGCCCGTCGATTGATCTGGCCGAGCGCGCCGCGCTGGTGCGCGACCTGGGTCCGAACGATGCGATGATTTTGCGCAACCATGGTTTGCTCACCTGCGGGGCTACGGTGCCGCAAGCCCTTAACACCATGTACCAACTAGAGATGTCGTGCCGCGCCCAGGTGGACGCTATGGCTTCTGGCACTGAGATCACGCTGCCATCATCCGCAGTACTGGAGCACACCGCGCACCTTTACCAGCCCGGTACACGCCGCCCCTACGGCGTTCTTGAGTGGCCTGCCATGATTCGCCTGCTGGAGGCCGAAGGCAAAAACTCAGGCTATCCGCGTTACGACGCTTGAAGTTTTTTCAATCAGCCATGGATCGAGGAAACAACTGTGAATTTTAAAACGCATGCCCTCGTCACCCTTGCCATAGTTTTCGCTCTGTCGGGCGGGGTGATGGCTCAAAACACATCAGACACCTTCCCAAACAAACCGGTCAAAGTCATGGTCGGCTACGGCCCCGGTGGCACGGGGGATCTCACAGTGCGGTTGGTCGCGCAAAAGTTGTCCGACAAACTCGGTCAGCCTTTTGTTATTGAGAACCGCCCTGGAGCGGGTGGTATCGTGGCCTCGCAAATTGCGCAGCAAGCCCCACCTGATGGCTACACGCTCAACTTCATCGCTGCGGGTAACTTTGCTATGACCCCCGCACTGTTCAAGTCGCTGCCGTTTGACCCAGCCAAAGACTTTGAGATGGTGTCCATGATCGGCAGTTTCGGTTTTGTGCTGGCGGTGGATGCCAAAACGCAGATGAAAGACGCTGCCGACTTCATTGCTCAAGCTAAGGCCAATCCCGGCAAGCTATCCATCGCCACCATCTCGGTGGGCAGTGCGCAGTATTTGGCGGCCGAGGTGTTTCGCTCTATGGCCAAGATCGATGTCACCATCGTCCCCTACAAAACATCAGCAGACGTGATTCGTGCCCTGCGCGCGGGTGATGTGCAGGCTATTTTTGAAACTATCGCGCCCGTCATGCCTCAGTTCAAGGCGGGTGTAGTGCAGATTTTGGGTGTGTCAGAAGAGCAACGCTTTCCTGGCCTACCCCAGGTGCCCACGATGGCTGAGAGCGGCCTGCCGGGCTACGCCATCAACGGCTGGAACGGCCTGGCCGTGCCCGCCAAAACGCCGCGTGACGTCATTGCCAAACTCAATGCCGAGATCAACGCTGCCGTGACGCAGCCCGACATCAAGCAAAAATTCATTGACCTGGGCGTGACCGCGCGTGGCAACACGCCCGAGCAGATGTTGGCCCTGCTGCGAAAGGACATTGCCTGGTGGCGCGAGGTGATTGAGAAAGCAAAAATCGAGAAGCAGTGATGTCGAACCCAAAAATTTACATCCTCGACGCCTTCCACGAAGCCGGTATCGCCCTGGCCCGCCAACACGCGCAGGTGGTGTGCTGGCCCGACCCGGCCACGAAGAACTGGCCCGAAGACGCTGACGGCGTGATGACGCGCATGACCCCCATCACCGCCGAGCAACTGGCGCGCGCTAGACGAGTGAAGGTGATCTGCAAGCAAGGCGTGGGCTACGACACGATTGACCTGGCCGCCGCACAGCGCCACGGCATCCCCATCAGCCGCACGCCGGGGGTGAACAGCGAGGCGGTGGCCGAGATGGCGTTTGCACTGGCGCTATCCGTTACCCGCCGCGTCACCCGCTTTGACCGCATGCTGCGCGCAGGGGATGAAATCGTGCGGCCTAAAAACCTAGCCATTCAAATGCAGGGCAAGACGGTGGGCATTGTCGGCATGGGCAACATCGGCACACGGGTGGCACGCAAGTGGCTGGGGGCGTTTGACGCCAAGCTTTTGGCCTATGACCCGCACGCACCTGCCGACGCATGGGCTGACATCCCCCACACCCGTGTGCACAGCCTCGCAGACATGCTGCCACAGGTGGACTTGCTCACCCTGCACCTGCCCTTGACGCCCGAGAGCCGCTACATGGTGGGCGCGTCTGAGCTGGCCTTGATGAAACTCGACGCCGTGCTTATCAACGTTTCACGCGGTGGCTTGGTGGATGAACGGGCGCTGTATGAGTCCTTGAAAGCAGGTCATTTGTTCGGCGCGGGACTGGATGTGTTTGAGGTCGAGCCTCCACCTGCGGATCACCCGTTGCTGTCTCTACCGAACTTCGTGGCTACCCCGCACGCGGCGGGTGGTACGTTTGAGACGCAAGAGCGCAGTTCGCTGCAAGTGGCACAGCAGGTGATTGATGTTCTGCATGGCTTGCCGGTTGCTCATCGCGTTTGATTTACTTAATGATGATTCGAGATATCTCGTTCATCCCGTGTCTTGCGGCTGCTTCGCGGGATCAGGCCGGCGGCGCACTCTGCTCCGCGACTGTCCCCCGCCCTTCGGGCTCCTCCTTGATGTCGCTGCGCGGAGCGCGCCACCGACCTAATCTTGCGAGCCCGTCGAGTGAGCCACTTACCCCAAGTGCCGAGGCGTACAACCCCCCCCCCGCGTCGTGGATTTCGGCCGCTCTATTAAGCCAAGGACAACGAACATGAACACAACAAGCGATCAACCGAAGATATCGTTCACCAAAGCGCTGATAGCCACGATGCTGTTGGCCTTCTCCCTGGGCAACGCCCAAGCCCAA
>CANCAO010000259.1 GCA_947374105.1 Comamonadaceae bacterium
AAGCGCGGATCGACCACAATCATCTTGCAGCCGGTTTCCTTGGCATGCAGCATATGCAGCATGCTGACGGGGTGCGCCTCGGCGGCGTTGGAGCCAATGTACATGGCGACCTTGCTGTTTTGCATGTCGTTGTACGAATTGGTCATGGCGCCGTAGCCCCAAGTGTTGGCAACACCCGCCACCGTGGTGGAGTGGCAAATACGGGCCTGATGGTCGCAGTTGTTGCTGCCCCAGAAGCTGACGAACTTGCGCATCAAATAGGCTTGTTCGTTGCTGTGTTTTGACGAACCCACGAAGTAAAGGCTGTCAGGGCCGCTGGCTTTTTTCAACTCCAACATCTTGGCGCTAATCTCGTTCAGCGCTGTGTCCCAGCTGATGCGCTCATATTTGCCGTTAACCAGCTTCATGGGGTAGCGCAGGCGGTACTCACCGTGACCATGTTCTCGCAATGCCGCACCTTTAGCACAATGCGCACCTAGGTTGATAGGAGAGTCAAACACCGCCTCTTGGCGTACCCAGACACCGTTTTCAACCACAGCATCCACAGCGCAACCGACCGAGCAGTGCGTGCACACCGTGCGCTTGACTTCAATCTTGCCTTCACCGATGGCGACGCCACCTTGTGACGCTTGGGCTTTTTTCACGAGAGAGAGCTGGGTGGCTGCAATGCCAACCCCCAAACCCATACCAGAGCGGCGCAGAAAAGCGCGGCGGTCCATGGTGGGCAGTGCCTTGCTCAGGCCACGGCGCAGACTGTGAACAAACGGGGAACGGGCGGCAAGGTCAGCAGCCGGGGATTTTTTGGTTAGTAACATAGATGCGTCTCCGTTAAACGAGCGTAGTCTTGTAATAACGCTTGACGTGCTCGGTCAAGGTGTAGCCGCCACCCTTGAGCGGAGCGGCCTTGGCCAGCGGCTCAGCCGGCAAAACAGCCTGCTGCACAGAAGGGATCAAACTGGCTACGGCAGCCACGGCACCGACCGTGCTGACACCAGCAAACAGCGTGCGCCGTGATAACTTGTTCTCGGACTGACTCATGCGATGGCTCCTGAAAAAATGAAACCTAGGAACAAACATACCTAGGTGAACTTACACGAATTTAACCACGTCAAATTGGCCGTTGAGTTGAGGTTTACCCTTACATCCAGAGTGGAGTGGGGCTTGATGCGCCACGTCAGCTACTCCAACATGTCAAAGCCCTGCACTTCCACCCCCATAAAAGCGCGGGTGAACTCAGCCAGCGCGGCGTAAAAGCGGGCCTTGGGATGCTGAGCTATGGCGTCGCACATCTTCACCACCCAGGGTTGAACGTGTATGCTGAAAAATTCACTTTGTCGTGTCAAATTAGCCACAGCCACATCGTCTCCCGCAATCAGGTAGCGCATGACTTCACACAGGTAGGCGATGTGGTCTTCCGTTTCCGGCATAGCTTCATCCCGCGCCAAACCCAGACTCGCCAGCGTGTCACGCAGCTTGGCCAAAGGTTTCTCGTTCAAAAAACCGCTCAGATAATGCGAGCCAAACAGGTAAACCTCAGGCCTGCCCACGCCACCAAACAGCGCGTCGTATTCGCGCTTAACGGCTTCATCACTCAAGTCACGGGCCGCACCCACCAGCGTGCGCCATGGCTCTTCCAAAAAACCGCCCGCCGCCGGGGCCTCGGTCGTAGCCACCCGCAACTGTGCTAACAGCTCAGGCGTGGGCGGCGCGTAGTAGAGCGCCGCCAACAGGCCATACAGCTCGGCACGCGCCGTTTCTTCATCCAGTGCACTGCTGGGCGACGGGGCCGCGAGATGAAGGCTTGAGCCTGCGTTGTCGGTCATCGGTTTCATAAATCAGTAATCCGGGCTTCCCCGGGGTTGGAATAAATATCAATGACACGGCAGTCGCCACACATCTTGAGCCGCTCCAACGCTTCGCCCTGAAACATGGAATGCCCGGCCAGTTTGCCCAGCATGGCTTCAATCGCCTTGAGCGTGCCAAATGGTCGACTGCAACGCACACAGGCATAAGGCTTCATCTCGTTGAGCACCACCGCATCTTTGCGTTGCGGTTTCAAATTGAATTGCGGCAGCAGCGTCAACGAGCCTTCGGGACAGGTTTTGACGCACAGGCCGCATTGCACACAATTTTTCTCAATAAAGCGCAGTTGCGGTGACTCCGGGTTATCGCGCAAGGCGCTGGCCGGACAAGCGTTGATACAGCTCAGGCACAGCGTACACGTGTCTTTGTTCAGGCTCAGTGCGCCCAAGGGCGAGCCCTTGGCGGGCAGCGTGATGAGCTCGGGCTGAGCGCTGGCTTGCGCCACCAGATGGTCCAGCGCCAGCTCCAGCGTGGCGCGCTTATCGGCCTGCACGGTAAAACTGGCGGCTTGGGCCACACCCTGGGCGGGGGCAGCTTGCAGCGCGGCGTCCAGCGCGGCCAGATCAGCAGCCACTGGAGCTGACACGATTCTGAAGTGTTCACCCTGATAACCCAGACCCGCCAACAAGGCCTGCGCAACGTCCATCTGCTCGCGCACAGCGCTGCGGTACTGCGGCGCTTCTTCGCCCGTCATCAGCACCCAGACCTGGGACGCCCCATACGCGATTGCAGTGAGCCACTGCTCCAGGCCCACCGAGCTGGTGTGCCACAGGGCCACCGGCAACACGCGCGCGGGCACGCCGCGAATGGTTTTGTTGAGCCGCGCCGCACGGCCCAGATCGCCCAATAGTTTTTGGCCTGCTTCTTGGCTATGGAACAAAACAGCCGCCTGCGTGCCACCGACGCGCGCATAGGTGGAGAGCAGGGTTTTGATCTTGCTGCCCTGCTCACCCGCACGCGGGTAAGCGTAGGTGAGTGCGCCGCTGGCGCACACCGTGGTGCAAGCGCCGCAGCCCACGCACAAATTGGGGTTGACCTTGATCTGTTGTCGATCCCGCTCGCTGCTGATGGCCTGTGCCGAGCAGACGTCAATGCAGGCGTTGCAACCGGTCTTCTCGTTGCGTGAATGGGCGCAGAGTTTTTGTTTATAGACAAAGAACTTGGGCTTCTCGAACTCACCGACCAAGCCGCGCAGCTGAATCAGCGTGCGCTGGTCTTGCCCGTCCCACAAAAAATAACCCTGTGGCAAAGCATGTTGGGTGAAGGCAGGCGTGGCGCGCAAGTCCAACACCAGATCAAACTTCTCGCTCAAATCTTCCGGCTCGCGGCTAAAGTCAATCGCCCCGGCCACACCGCAAACCTTCACGCAAGCCTTATGCGAAAAGCACAAGCTGCTACTAATTTGATAGTCCAACCCAATCGCACCTTCGGGGCAAGCGGCCACACAGGCGTTGCAGCGGGTGCACAAGTCCAGATCAATCGGGTTGTTGCGTGACCACTTCAGCTCAAACGCACCCAGCCAACCGGTCAGCGTTTGAATATTGCCCGTCAGCACCGGGTAGCGCCTCTCTTGCGCGCCACCTTGGCGGCCCGCACCGACACTGAACACCGTGACATCCAGCGTGTCAGACACCAGCTCGGCTGCGCGTTCAGCGGCGTCCAGTGCGCCGATGATGAGCAGGCGGCCCGCGCTCTTGTAGGTGACGGTAGGTACGGGCTCTGCTTCTGGCAGATGGGCGACCGCCAGCAGCGCGGCGATTTTGGGGCTGGCCTGGGCGGCGTCTTTGCTCCAG
>CANCAO010000260.1 GCA_947374105.1 Comamonadaceae bacterium
ATCGCCAGCATCAAGCGCGGGCTGTATGCCAGCAACTTTGGCGGTGGCCAGGTGGACATCACCAGCGGCAAGTTTGTGTTTTCGGCCAGCGAAGCGTTTTGGGTGGAAAACGGCAAGATCCTCTACCCCGTCAAAGGCGCCACGCTGGTGGGCAGCGGGCCGGAGTGCCTGAAGCACGTCAGCATGATCGGCAACGACATGAAGCTCGACAGCGGCGTGGGAACCTGCGGCAAAGAGGGCCAGAGCGTGCCGGTGGGTGTGGGCCAGCCTACGCTGCGCATTGATGGGCTGACGGTGGGCGGTACGGCCTGAATTGAAGTGCAGTGTCGTGCGTTGCGGCCATTGGTATGCGCGGGTCATGAACCATGATTGATTACGCCACTCGCAACAGAGCCCCCAGCAAGCACGTGGTGGGTTTTATTTTGGTCGTGTTATTGCATGCACTGATTTTTTGGGCGGTCAACTCGGGCTTGACGCGAACCCTGGTCAAAGCCGTGCGACCCCCGGTCGAGGTCAATCTGATTGCAGAGGTCAAGCCCGAGCTGCTACCGCCACCCCCGGTGCCGCCGCCCAAGCTGAAGACACCGCCTCCGTCTCAACAGCCGACCCCACCCGCCTATGTGCCGCCGGTGGACGTGCAGGTCGTGACGGCACCGGTTTCAAATGCCGCCATCAGCGCGGTTAGCACGACGCCCTTGCCGCCTGCAGCGCCACCATCCCCTGCGCCGCAAGCGCAGGCACCACCGCCCCCAGTTCTGCGGATTCCTGCGGTGATCAATGCAGTGGCCAACTGCCAAAAACCGCAGTACCCCAGTGCTTCACGGCGTCTGGAAGAAGAGGGAACGGTGCAACTTAAATTTTTGGTGGGCGTGGACGGCTTGGTGGTGCGGTCTGAGGTTGAGAAAACTTCAGGCTATGGCCGCTTGGACGAGGCGGCCCGTGCCGCTTTGTCTAAATGCCAGTTCAAGCCCGGCACGGTAGATGGGAAACCAGAGCAGAGTTGGGCTAGCATGAAATACACCTGGCGCTTGGAGTGAGCGTGTGAAGCACAAGCCTTCTCGCCAACGCTTTTGTTGTACCGTTGTTGAGCCGAGAATTTATTAAATAGTCATCGATGAGGAGCTGATTCAGTATGTTCAAAACCATTCAATTTTTCGCAGCCAGTGTGAGTCTGACCCTGTGTCTTTTTGTAAGCATGCAGGGCAGTGCTTTAGCTCAAACGCCCGTTTCCCCGAGTTCGACATCTACGCAAGCGGATGTGATTGCGATTGCGCCATCCCAGGCTTTTGAGGTGCACGCGGGCGAGAATCCTTATGGTTTGAAGGCGCTGTGGGCGCAGGGTGACCTCGTGGCCAAGGGCACGTTGATGATTCTCGTCATCATGAGCATGGGCAGCTGGTACGTGATCATCACCAAATTCATTGAGCAATCCAAAGTCGCACGTTTTGCCGTGGCCGCGCAGAGCAGCTTTTGGAACGCGGCCAGCGTGCGCCAGGGGGCAGATGCGCTGGACGCAGCCAGCCCGTTCCGCTTCATCGCCGAAAAGGGTTTGGAAGGCGCCAGCAAGCACGACGGTATGTTGGGTGCGGTGGACTTCAACACCTGGGTCACCATGAGCATTCAGCGTGCCATTGGCAATGTGCAAAGCCGGATGCAGGATGGCTTGGCCGTTCTGGCCACCGTGGGCTCCACCGCACCGTTTGTGGGTTTGTTCGGCACGGTTTGGGGGATCTACAACGCGCTGGTCAAAATCGGCATGTCAGGTCAAGCCAGCATCGACAAAGTAGCGGGCCCGGTGGGTGAGTCGCTGATCATGACGGCCATTGGCTTGGCGGTGGCGGTGCCTGCGGTGCTGGGCTATAACTGGATGGTGCGCCGTAACAAGGCCAGTATGGATGCAGTTAATGCGTTTGGGTCAGATTTGCACTCGGTGCTGCTGGCCTCCGCGAAGAAATAAAGCCTACCCCCACAACGAGCCGCTACCATGGTCATGAACGTAGGCGCAGACGCGGATGACGAGATCATCGGCCAGATCAACACCACCCCTTTGGTGGATGTGATGCTGGTGCTGCTGATCATTTTCCTGATCACTATCCCGGTGGTCACGACCTCGGTCAAGGTGAATCTGCCGATTGAGAAAAACTTGGTGCGCGAAACCAAGCCTGAGAACGTGATCATCTCGGTGAACGCGGCCGGCAAGATATTTTTGTATGACACGCCGATGAAAAACACGGCTGATTTGAGCGACAGGCTCAAGAAGTTTTCGGTGAAAGACCCGCAGCCTGAAGTGCAAATTCGCGGGGACGCGAAGAGTGATTTTGAATCGGTCGGGCGTGTGTTGTACGCGGTGCAACGTGCGGGCATCACCAAGGTGGGCTTCATCACCGAACCCAATGCCAATTAAGGAGCCAATATGGGAATGAATGTGGGATCAGGCCACACCAGCAACGAGCCTGAGTTGATGATGGACATCAACACAACGCCCTTGATTGACGTGATGCTGGTGCTGTTGATCATGTTGATCATCACCATCCCGGCGCAATTGCATTCGGTGAACCTGGACATGCCTGTCAGTGCGCCACCCCTCAAACGTGTGGACCCCGTGGTGATCAAAATCGAGGTGGATGCGCGTGGTATGGTGAATTGGAATGGTCAACCTTTGCAAAGTCGATCCGACCTAGACGCTCATTTGATGCAAGCGCATGCGATGCAGCCCCAGCCTGAGTTGCACATCAAGTCCAATGGCAAGGCCAAGTACGATGTGGTGGCCGGGGTGCTGGCGTCTGCGCAGCGCATCGGTTTGACCAAGTTGGGAATCGTGGGCTCTGAGCAATTTGTGAATTAATTTTTTCAAAACTGGCATAGTGATGAGCACCAATTTTTCCCAGACCGAGGCCGTTGACATCGTCATCTTTGGTGGTGCCGGTGACTTGTCTTTTCGCAAACTGTTGCCCGCGCTTTACATGGCGCATTTGCACACCCGGCTGGAGGCGGATACGCGCATCATTGCCGTGGGCCGACAAAAATGGACGCGTGATGAGTACCTGACTTTCATTGACAAGCAGTCGCCCGCCTTCATCGAAGAGAGCGCATTCAATGCCGATGAGTGGCGCATCTTTTTGCAGCGGCTGCATTATGTGAGCATGGACGTCACGCAAGCCAGTGACTACGCGCAACTCAAAACGCTGTGCCAAGCCCCTGCACTGCGGGTGTTTTACTTGGCCACCGCACCGGGCTTGTTCACGCAGATTTGCGAACAGCTCTCAGCCGCCGGTTTGATCGACGCCCACGCCCGCGTGGTGCTGGAAAAACCGCTGGGCACGGATCTGGCGTCGGCGCGTGCCATCAACACCGAGGTGGCTCGGTATTTTGACGAGCAACAGATCTACCGCATTGACCATTACCTGGGCAAGGAGACGGTGCAAAACCTGATGGTGCTGCGCTTTGGCAACGCTATTTTTGAGCCCCTGTGGCGTGCACCCTACATCAAGAGCGTGCAAATCACGGTGGCCGAGGCCGTGGGCGTGGGCAGCCGTGCTGGGTTTTACGACGGGGCGGGGGCCCTGCGTGATATGGTGCAAAACCATCTTTTGCAACTACTGTGCATCGTAGCCATGGAGTCGCCCATCTCTTTCGGTGCCGACGATG
>CANCAO010000261.1 GCA_947374105.1 Comamonadaceae bacterium
AGCGCCGCCCACATCCACATCACACGCCACCTGGCACTGGAGGGCTCGCGCCTGACCGAACTGGCCGGGTTGGCAGGCATGAGCAAACAGGCCATGGGCAAGCTGGTGGACCAGTGTGACGCCTGGGGCCTAGTCACGCGCACGCCCGATCTGCGTGACGCCCGCGCACGGCTGGTGTGTTTCACCCCCGATGGCCTGGCTTGGCTGCAGGCCTTCCAACAGGCCGTGGGCCAGGCCGAAGACGAACTCCGCCAAGCCGTAGGGCCTGAGATTGCCACCGTGATTACCCTAGGTCTGGAGGCCTACGCCACTTGAGCTTGTGGGGCCTAAAATTACCTCAGTGCCAGCCCACCCCTCCAGGAGACTCCCATGCGAATTTTGATTGCCGAAGACGACCAGGTTCTGGCCGATGGGCTGATGCGCACGCTGCGCAACTCTGGTGCCGCGGTGGATCATGTCGCCAGCGGTACACAAGCCGACGCAGCACTCATGACCAACACAGAGTTTGACCTGCTGATCTTGGACTTGGGCCTGCCCACCATGCACGGTCTGGAGGTCTTGAAACGCCTGCGCTCGCGTGGCTCCGCACTGCCGGTGTTGATCCTGACGGCCGCCGACAGCGTGGAAGAACGCGTCAAAGGATTGGACTATGGCGCGGACGACTACATGGCCAAGCCCTTCAGCCTGCAAGAGCTGGAAGCTCGTGTGCGAGCATTGGTACGCCGCGGTGCGGGCAACACCAGCAGCATGATCAAGCATGGCCCGTTGGTGTACGACCAGACCGGGCGTGTAGCCACGATTGACGGCAAGATGGTCGAGCTGTCGGCACGCGAACTGGGGTTGCTTGAAGTTTTGCTTCAGCGCACAGGTCGACTGGTCAGCAAAGATCAACTGGTGGAGCGTCTGTGCGAGTGGGGCGAAGAGGTGAGCAACAACGCCATTGAGGTCTATATCCACCGCCTGCGCAAGAAGATCGAAAAAGGTCCGATCCGTATCGCAACCGTGCGGGGCCTGGGCTATTGCCTGGAAAAAATTAGCGGATGAATATTTTTCAACGCGATCAGCGTTCACTGTTCGGTGAAATCCTGGACTGGATGCTCACGCCGCTGCTGCTGCTGTGGCCTGTCAGCCTCGTGTTGACTTGGCTGGTGGCACAAGGCATTGCAGGCAAGCCCTTTGACCGCGCTCTGGAATACAACGTGAGCGCGCTAGCACAACTGGTCACCGTCAAAGATCAACGGGTAAGTTTTAATTTACCCCTGCCTGCGCGCGAACTGCTGCGTGCCGATGACGCCGACACGGTCTACTATCAAGTGATCGGCCCGCGCGGGGTGTACATGAGCGGCGAGCGTGATTTCCCCTTGCCTACGGATGCCGACACGACCACCCCTGGTCAAGTTCAATTGCGCGATGACGAATTTCACGGCACGGCGATTCGAGTCGCCTACATGTGGGTCCCGCTGAACCTTCCCGAAACCAAATTAGCGCTGGTACAAGTGGCTGAAACACTGGACAAACGTTCGGTACTGGCGGCAGAAATTATCAAAGGCGTGATGCTGCCGCAATTCGTCACCTTGCCCATGGCTGTGCTGCTGGTCTGGCTAGCGCTAGTGCAGGCCATCAAGCCCCTTAGCCGACTCGAAGCCCGCATCCGGGTCCGCAAACCCGATGACCTGAGCCCACTGGACGCACAAACCGTCCCCATTGAAGTCGCGCCCTTGGTGACCTCGGTCAATGACTTGTTACAGCGCCTACAGGATTCGATGGCCACCCAAAAGCGTTTTCTGGCCGACGCCGCGCACCAACTCAAAACCCCACTTGCGGGTTTGCGCATGCAGGCCGATCTTGCACTGCGCGAAGGTGCCAACACAGAGGAGTTAAAGCAGTCACTGCGCCAGATTGGGCGTGCCAGCATACGCGCCACGCACACCGTCAATCAGTTGCTCGCCCTGGCCCGTGCCGAGGGCGGCAATACCGCCATCAACAGGCAAGCCTGCGACCTGGCGCGCCTGACCATGGACGTGGTGCGCGACTGTGTGCCGCGCGCCATGGACAAACACATTGACCTGGGCTTCGAAGGGCTCGAACCCGGCTCGCCGGGCGTGATGCTGCAGGGCAACCCCACCTTGCTCAAGGAGATGGTGCGCAACCTACTGGACAACGCCATCAACTACACCCCCTCCAGCGCAGAACAACCTGCCGTCATCACCGCGCGCGTACTACTTGACCCTTTAAACCAGGCGCTCCTGCTTCAGGTGGAGGACTCGGGACCGGGCATCCCCGAGGCGGAGCGGATACGGGTGTTCGAGCCGTTTTACCGTGCACTCGGGGTCGAGGCTGATGGCTCAGGTCTGGGCTTGTCCATCGTCAAAGAAATCGCCCGTCAGCACCAAGCCAGCGTCAGCCTGAGCGACACACGGGCGGGACAACTCTCACCAGGTGCACGCTTCACAGTGCGGTTCTAGGGGCCCCACGAGCGACCTAGCCGCAAGTCTGTAAAGGCTTGTTGATCACCTCGGGCTTCAAGGTGCTCAATCGTGCACGCAAGGCGTCATCTACGGCAGGCAACTTGAGCCGACTGCCTGTGACAAGTCCCTGCTCGAGAACCACGTTCGCTGTCTTAACCCCACGCTGGTTAAACGAAACCAATGCCGCATCAGCTGCTGCCTGGGTTTCAAAGCCTCCCAGCGAAATGCCGGGCTCCAGATTGGGATTGCGCAAAGGTTCTACGGTTAATTTAAGGGCTAACAATTCTTTGCGCTTTTTAAGCAATGCATCAGTATTCGGGTACTTACCCATGTACACAATCCAGCGGGCAGGGTTCGTTACGGGGGTCAAAATCCAAGCCCCCTCCGGCAAGCTTGCCTTGAGTGCCTGACGCAGAACATCGGCTTGGCGAGCATCAAATAAACCGGCTTGTAAGCATTCTGTGGATTTAGCGTGAGTCGGCTCAGACACCGTTTCGTCCACCAATTCTTTGGCAGACAAAATCCTTATGGCTTCAGGTTGAATTTGTCGACTCAGGCGCTGTGGCTCACCGGTCTGGGTCGGCCCAAAACCATAGCCCCGCAACAGCTCGTGCGACCAAGCGAAGTACAGGCCGTTGAGCAAGAGGAGCAGCAAAACGAAGAAACGCAACATGACAGATAGAGCGGCGAGTTAGGACGGGCGCACGCTGACCTCAGCGCTACTGATTTTTTTCAGGCCCGCGTCAGTATGCACCAGCAGGGCACCGCTGTCGTCCACGCCCTGGGCTTGCCCGTACGTGCCGTCGCTCAGGGTCACAGCGCGTCCGGCCAGGGCATCTCGCGCCGCGTAGGTCTTGAGGAAAGGGGCCAAGCCTTGCGCTTCAAAACGCTGCACCGCCTGGAGCAGCGCTGGCGCGATACGCAGCAGGGCCTGCGGGGCGTCAACGCCGGGCAGCAGCTCCTGCAACCAAGCCGGGGCCGTGCTCAAACCCGTTGACTCACGCGGCCCGATATTGAGGCCCACGCCGATCACGGCATAACGCGTCGCACCCATGGTCAGGGTTTCAATCAGAATGCCGGCCAGCTTGCGCCCTTGAAACCAGACATCGTTAGGCCATTTCAGCTGCAGCTCAGGGTGCAGACTGGTCGCCACACTCACGCCCACGGCCAGGGAC
>CANCAO010000262.1 GCA_947374105.1 Comamonadaceae bacterium
CATCTCATGGGCGGTTTTGTTGATGAAAACTTGCATGGACTCAGGCTTGTGTCGATTCGAAAAACTCAATGGAGAGCGGAAATTGTTGGGCCAGCGCTGAGTCTTGTGTGGCCACAAGTTCCAGCACCACGTCCAGCACGGCAGGCGAGATCATAAAACCGTGACGGTACAGCCCGTTGATTTGTAATACGCGCGGGCCGATCTGGCGAATGGCGGGCAGATTGTCCGGCAGCGTAGGGCGGCACTGCGTAGCAATTTCTAGAATGCGCGCCTCTGCAAAACCGCTGTGCACGGAGTAGGCCGCGCTGAGCAGCTCCAGGGTGGAGCGTACGCTGGGCAGGGACATATCTTCACTCTCAATTTCGGTGGCTCCAATTACAAACACGCCATCGGGCTTGGGTGCGATATAGAGTGGATAACGCGGGTGAATGAGGCGAGTGGGTCGCGTCAAGCTGACTTCGGGAGCGTGCACGCGTGCGACCTCACCGCGCACACCGCGCAGGTTTGACCATTGCGGGCGAGCACCCAAGCCTCGGCAATCGAAGATCCAGTCGGCTTGTCCCTTCGTACCAGGTTTGAAGTCTTCCAAGGCGCGTGGGCTATTCCAGTGCAAACGTACAGACTCTAGCGACTCCAACTCATGCAGCAGCGCGGCGAGCAATTGCCGGTTGTCCAACTGGCCTTCACCCGGCAGATACAGGCCTTGAGCAAAGCGCGTGCCCAGACTCGGTTCGATCTGGGCGATCGCTGCGCTATTCAAAGACTGTGCTTGACCTAGTGCGGGAATTTTTTCAGAGGTGACTTCCAGCTGCTTGCTAAAGCGCGAGGCCTCGGCGGCGTCCTGCCGGTGCCAAAGAATCAAAGTGCCCTCTTGTTGAAAAAAAACTGGTTTCGAGAGCTGTGCCAGCAATGCAGGCCAGCGGCTCAGGGCGTAATGGCCCATCTTGACGACGTTTGGTTCGGTGATGGCCGACTCGGCCAGCGGGGCCAGCATGGCGGCGGCCACGCGAGCGGCCGAGCCTTGCGCGTCCGGCCCTGCGGCGTCATACAGGTCAACCTTGTGGCCTGCACGTGCCAACTGCCAAGCCAGCAAGCGACCCATCAGACCCGCGCCCAAGACGACGTGCGTGTTGCTGCTCATGCCCATGCCTCATAATTTTCAACCTTAGTTCTATCGCCACCCTTGATCAAGCCGTCTCTCGTGCGCCGCATTACCCCCGAATATTGTCCATTCCGGGCTCCGACAGTGGTGGCGGTGCAGGCATTCAGGCTGCTCTCAAAACCTTCTCGGCCTTGGGCTGCTGTGGCATGACGGCCATCGCAGCTCACTTGGCGCTGGGCTTGGAATTGGCGCAGGCTGTGACACAGGCCCGCAGCTTCGTGCTTAGTGCTATTGCCGCCGGTGCGGGTGTTCATACAGGTCAGGGTCATGGGCCATTGAACCACGGCTATGCGCCACAGCCCATGCAGATCCTTCGCTAGTCGAAGACTGGCGATTCCACGCCCAGCACCTTGTGCAATTTCGGGCTGGTGGTGGTGTATTGCAGAAAGACTTTCTTCTCGGGGAAGATGATGGAAACGGCCCCGAAAGCGGCCAGTGCGCATTCATGGAAGCCCGAGAGAATGAGTTTTTTCTTGCCCGGATAGGTATTGATATCACCCACCGCAAAAATGCCTGGCACATTGGTGGAAAACTTCTCGGTGTCCACCTTAAGCTGCTTGCGCTCGATCTCCAGGCCCCAGTGGGCGATAGGCCCGAGCTTGGGCGACAGGCCAAAAAACACCAGCAGCACGTCCATCGGCACGACACGGGTCACGCCGTCAGCGCCGGTGACCTTGGCTCCTGCGAGCTTGCCATCTTTTTCTTCATAGCCAGTGATCTGGCCGACGATGAATTGCATCTCGTAGTCTTCGCACAACTTGTGCATCTTGGCGACATTGGCGGGTGCAGCCTTGAAGCCGTCGCGGCGGTGGATCAGGATGACGCTTTCGGCCTTGTTGGGGCCTTCGTTGACGAAGTTCAGTGCCCAGTCCAGCGCGGAATCGCCACCACCGGCAATGATGAGGTTCTTGCCTGCAAAATCAGCCGGATTTTTAACCCGGTAAAACATCTGCGAGCCCTCAAACTTGTCCAACCCCTCCACTTTGAGCGTGCGTGGCTGAAAAGCCCCCACACCTGCGGCGATGAAGATGGTTTTGGTCAAGAACTGTGTGCCTTTGGAGGTCTCTATGAAGAAGCGCCCGTCGTCCTGTTTTTGCACCGTGGTGACTTCCTGCCCGAGGTGGAAGGTCGCGCCAAAGGGCTCAATCTGTTTGAGCAAGGCGTCGGTGAGTTCCTGCCCGGTGCAAACCGGGATGGCGGGGATGTCGTAGATCGGCTTGTCAGGGTACAACTCAACAGGCTGGCCACCGGGGTAGGCCAGTGAATCGATGACGTGGGCTTTGATCTCCAGCAGACCCAACTCGAACACCTGGAATAAGCCCACGGGGCCTGCGCCCACGATGACGGCATCGGTTTCGATGGGGCCTTCATGGGCCATGGCGGTGTGGATCACGTCTTGATTGATTTTTGATTCCATAGGACTGGGAGCGCCTTCGGTTTAGCGCAGCAATTCGGGCAATTTGCCGGTTTTGTCTTTCCACTCGTCTGCGTCCGGCAGAGGCGTGGTGCGTTTGGTGATGCTCTTCCAGCCGGGCAGCTGGGCCAACTCGGCGTTGAGCTTGATCATGTGCTGCTGGTCGGCAGGCAAGTCTTCTTCAGCGTAAATCGCGTTCACCGGGCACTCGGGGATGCACACGGCGCAGTCGATGCATTCGTCCGGGTCGATGGTCAAAAAGTTAGGGCCTGCGCGAAAGCAATCGACGGGGCAAACATCAACGCAATCGGTGTATTTGCAGCGGATGCAGGATTCTGTGACGACGTGGGTCATTTTTTACTTCTAGGCTGAGAGGGTGTTAGCCCTCGATTTTATTTCAATTCAACAACAGCGCACCGGCGGTCTTGTGGCTGGCAGCATCAACCAAAATCATCGAGCCCAACAGGCGCGATTGATTGAAAGGCCGAGTGGGCACGGCCTCTGTCAATGCCAGCTCAATATGGCCAATGGCATTGGGGGCCAGCTCCAACGCGTCCTCTTCTTCCAGGGTGTGGATATTGAGGCTGTGAGTTATTCGCTTGACCTCGGCCTTAACCCAGCGGTGGCCGTGCAACGCCCAATAGACGCGGCCTGGCACCAGCGGTGTGTCGTCCATCCAGGCGACTGTGGCTTGGAGATCGCGCTGCGGGGTGCTGCCTTCTCGGGCAGGGTCGTCAGCCAGCAGCCAGTCGCCGCGCGACACGTCCACCTCGTGGTCCAACACAATGCCCGCGCTGTGGCCTGCCTGCACCTCACCGGGGCGGCGCGCATGGTCCAGTACTTGAGCCACCGTTGCTTTTTGCCCGCTGGGGAAGATCGTGATGGATTGGCCGGGCGCCACAGCGCCGGTGGCCAAACGGCCCCAGAACACGCGGCGACCCTGGGAGGTGTCGGAAGAGCCTGAGAATTTCTCGACCCATTGCACGGGGAAGGCAAAGGGCAGTGTCTGGTCGCTAGGGGTCACCGGCAAGGTTTCCAGCAAGTCCAGCAGGGT
>CANCAO010000263.1 GCA_947374105.1 Comamonadaceae bacterium
TGGCATGCTGGTGGCTTGCCACGCCCTAGTTAGCGTCACGCCACACCCCACAGAGGCGCAAGTGCGCGAAGCCATCAGCGGCAACCTGTGCCGCTGCACCGGCTACCAGCAAATTGTGGATGCCGTGATGCATGCCACCGCACCAGAGGCAGCAAGCCATGTCTGACGCCACACCAAAATCCGAGTTCCGCTTCGTCGGCAAGCACCGCCGCGCGGTGGAGCACAAGCGCTTCGTCGTCGGAAAAGGCCGTTACGCGGCTGATATTCAACTGCCCGGCCTACTGCACATCGCCGTGGTTGCCAGTCCGCACGCCAGCGCCAAAATTGTGTCGATTGACGCATCCGCCGCGCTGGCCCTGCCCGGTGTGCACGCCGTGCTGACGGGTGATGAACTTTGCGCCGCCACCGAGCCCATGTTGCCCGGTGTGGACGCACCGCAAGTCACGCGCTTTCCCCTGGCGCGCTGCGTCGTTCGCTATTGCGGCGAATGGGTGGTGGCGGTTGTGGCCGAGACGCGTGCCCTGGCCGAGGATGCTGCGGAGCTGGTGTTGGTGGACTACGAGACCCTGCCGCACATCGTGGAGCCCGAAGCGGCCATCAAGCCCGACGCGCCGCTGGTGCACCCGCACTTTGGCTCTAACATCATTTTTCACCGCAAGTTCGTTTGGCCTGCCGCCAATGGCGAAACGCCAGACCAGCAGTTCGCCCAGTGCGATCACCAGTTGAGCTACCGCGTGCGCTGGTCGCGCAACGCCACCGTGCCGATTGAAACCTTTGGCGTGGCCTGTTCATGGAACGACGCGACCGAGGTGCTGGACGTGTGGGCCTCCATCCAGATGCCCAAGTACCCGGATCAACTGGCTAAAGCTCTGCGACTTCCGAACAACGCGGTGCGCGTGCATTTTGACGTGGACGTGGGTGGCAGCTATGGCGTCAAGCGTGGACTCAAACACACCATTCTCGTGGGCTACCTGGCCAAAAAATTGGGTCGCCCAGTGCGCCTGATTGAAGACCGCCTGGAGAACATGCGGGGCGGCGACATGCAGGGCCCGGACCGCATCTTCGACGTGACCCTGGGCTTCAATGCCGACGGCATTATCCGCACCATGCGCATGCGTGCGCTGGACGATATCGGCGCTTACGCCGGTCGTTCGCCGCTGCAACTGGGCAAGCCGGTGGGCGCCATTGTCGGGCCTTACCGCATCCAGAGCGTGGAGTACGACGCCATGGCGGTGATGACGAACAAAACGCCGCAAGAGGCGGTACGCGGCTTTGGCCAGGCCCCCACCAACTACGCGATTGAAACTGGCATCGACAAGGTGGCGCGCTTTCTCAAGCTGGACCGGGTGGACTTGCGCAAGCGCAACCTGATTGGCAAAGACGAGTTTCCCTACCTCATCCCCAGCGGCACTTCTTACGACAGCGGTGATTACGCGACGGTGCTAGACAAGGCCTTGAACGCAGCGCCTTTGAGCGCCATCACGCAAGAGCGCGACGCCTTGCGTGCCAAAGGCCTGCTGGCGGGAATCGGCATCTCCACCTGTCTGGAGCCCTCGGGCGGCAACTCGTCCTTCGAGCCGCTGTTCAACCCCAAAAACGAGACCACCACCTGGATGGAATCCTGCTTGGTACGTATCGACTTAGGCGGCATGGTCACGGCCTTGATGGCCACTTCCACTTCGGGTCAGGCGCATGAAACCCTGGTCTCCACCGTGGTGGGCGAAGTGCTGCACCGCCAGCCCGACAGCATCCGCGTGCTGCACGCCGATTCGCTCAACGCCTTGCCCTCCAATAGCCCCGTCGGCAGCCGCATGGCCATCATGCTGGGCGGGGCGGCGGCGGGTGCGGCCAAGAAATTGCGTGCCAAGTTGCTGCTGATTGCCGCGCACAACCTTCAAGTCACGCAAGCTGAGCTGGACTACGACGGCGGCAACGTCATAGTCAAAGCCGACCCAGCGCGCAGCATGAGCTGGGATGCGTTGGTTGAAATCGCCCACCGCAAGTTCCACAAACTCCCCGCCCACATGGAGCCCGGCCTGCAAGAAAAGTTTGTCTGGGAAGTGCCCACCGGTGGCCAGATGCCCACCGCCGATGGCCGCGTGCAGATGTACCCCTGCCACTCGTTTGAGGCCCATGTGGTGCTGGCCAGCATCGATCCGGACACTGGCAAAGTCGGCATCCACCGCTACGTCTGCGGTCACGACTGCGGCGTGATGATCAGCCCGGACGTGGTGCACGGCATGACCTACGGTGGCATCGCCCACGGCCTAGGTGCAGCCTTGATGGAAAAGTTTGAGTACTCCGACGAAGGCCAGTTGCTCAGTGGCACGTTCATGGACTATTTGATCCCCAGTTCACAAGAAGTGCCGGCCATCACCATCGTCGATCACTGCACGCCATCACCCTTGACTGAGTTTGGCCAAAAGGGTTCGGGTGAGGCCGGTTACCTCGGTAGCCCGGCGGCGATTGCCAGCGCGGTGAATGATGCTTTGGCCACGCGTGGTGCTTGCATCGACGGACTGCCCATGAGCCCGCAAGCCATCTGGAACGCTTTGCGTTCCGTCACTTGATGAGTGTCGTTTTTCAAATGATGAGTTGCGATACCTCCTTGTGTCTGGCTACGACTTCGTGGGATCAGGCCGACGGCGCACTCAGCTCCGCGGCTGTCCCCCGTGTCGGCCTAGGGCCGACGACTCCTCCTTTATGCCGCTGCGCTGAGCGCGCCACCGACCTGATCCTGCGAGCTGGGCGAGTGTGCCACCGTCGCATACCCATCGTGCTTGCTGCCCCGGCGCTTGGGGTGAGTGGCGCAGCGGCATCAAGGAGGAGGCCGAAGGCCGGGGGACAGCCGCGGAGCTACTCACCTCAAGTGCCGGGGCGTACAAAGGCTAAAACGCGTCGGTGTAGTTAATTCCACAACTCTCAATAGCCCCACACCAACTTGTATGACCACCAACATCCAACACCTGAATATCCCCGGACCAGCCGGTGACATCGCCCTCAAAATCCAAGGCGACCCGTCTGCCCCCGCCGTCTTCATGACCCATTCCATCCTTTCTTCGGGAATGATGTGGGACGAGCAAGCCGCGCTGCTGGTGGCCAATGGCTATCGCGCCATTCGGGCCGACACCCGTGGTCACGGCGCATCGCATGCCGGGGTATCGCCCTACACCATGGGCGACTTGGTGGCCGACACGGTCGCTGTGCTGGACGCCTTGAAGATCGAGCGTGCGCACTACATCGGCCTGTCGCTCGGCGGCATGAGCGGCTTGGGCCTGGGGATTGCCCACGCCAATCGCCTGCTTAGCCTGTGCATCTGCGACGCCCGTGCCGACGCACCGCCTGCGGTGGCCGCCCCGTGGGACGAGCGCATCGCCATCGCCTTGAAAGACGGCTGCGCCGCGCTGGCTCAGCCCACGATTGAGCGCTGGTTTGGCAAGGCATTTCTGGATGCCAATCCCGCCATTGCGCAGCGCTTTCGCGACACCGCTTCGGCTACCTCTGCTGTGGGTTTCGTTGGCAGTGCACGCGCTATTCAGGGCATGGACTACGTGAGCCAGTTGTCGCGCATCAGCACCCGTACCACCTTGATCGTGGGGGCCAACGACGGCCCACTGCC
>CANCAO010000264.1 GCA_947374105.1 Comamonadaceae bacterium
CGGGCCAGATTGACGGCTGCTACACCCTGGAGCCGACCGGCACCATTGGTCGCCTCAACGGAACCACCCGCGTGCTGGAGGCCGGTGTCATTTCCAAGTACGTCTTGGGCGACCCGATGGCCCCCTGGTTTGGTGGCTCGGCCTCGCTCACCAGCAGCTTCATCAAGAAGCACCCGAACGAGGCTAAAAAATTCATCACAGCCTATGGCAAAGGCGTCAACTATGTGCGCACCAAAACGGCCGAGGCGCGGCAGTACCTCAAGGGTTACACCGCCATCGAAGGTGCGCTCACCAGCGAAGTGCCCATGGTGGGCTACACCATGTACAACGAGTTCACCGCATCCGACATGGTGCACTTCCAGAAGTTTCTCGATCTGTTTTCCGACAAAGGCATCTTCCCCTCACGCCTCATGGCGGACAGTTTTCTTTACAAAGGTTAAGCACCATGGCCGAATCCCCCCTCAGCTTGACGGCGGCGGCCAGCCCCACGGCCTCCGCTGCTCTCGCCACCCCGTGGGCGCCCCCCGCTGTGCCGTCCTCGGGCTCCGTGGCTCCGCTTAAAAAATCAAGTTGGGAAAAAATCGTGCCCTTCATTGGGCCGGTGATGCTGTTTATCGTGTGGGACATCGCGGTGCGCAGCGGCTATATCAAGGCCATCTTGCTGCCTTCGCCCGCTGATACCCTGACCACCCTCATCAACGGCTTGGCCGGTGGCCCCTTACTTAAAGATTTTGGTGTGACGCTGTGGCGCACCTTTCAGGCCTTCATGATTGCGGCGGTGGTGGGTGTGCCCTTGGGCGTGGTGCTGGGCAGCTCCGAGAAGGCTTACCGCAGTGTGGAGTTTTTGATTGACTTCTTCCGCTCCACACCCTCATCGGCTTTGATCCCTTTGTTCTTGATGATCTTTGGCGTGTCCGATGTCAACAAGGTGGCGATTGCCGCATTTGGGGCCTTCCTGATCGTGGTCTTTAACAGCGCCTACGGGGTCATCAATGCCCGCAAGCAGCGGGTGATGGCGGCCCGAGTTATGGGTGCTTCCAACTGGCAGATCTTCAAGGATGTGCTGATTTGGGAAAGCTTGCAGCCCACTTTTGTGGGCTTGCGCTCGGCGGTCTCGATGGCCTTGGTGATTGTGATCGTGGCCGAGATGTTCATTGGCTCCGACAGCGGGCTGGGCAACCGCATCATCAATGGCCAGCAAGTGATGAACGTACGTGATATGTATGCCTCAATCCTGTGTTCTGGTGCCCTAGGGTACGCCCTGAATATTCTGTTTTTAATGGCTGAGCGCCGCATTGTGCATTGGAGTGGAAGATGAGCGCAGTTCTCAACGGCCCGGTGTTTGCCGACCTGCCCACCCCCACTTTCAAGCCTGGCCCGGCGGGCACGCACATCACCATTCGCGGCTTGACCAAGTACTTTGCGGGTTGGCCCCTGTATGAGAACTTTGACCTGGATATTCCGAAGAACAAAATCGTCTCGGTGTTCGGGCCCAACGGCTGCGGCAAGTCCACGCTGATCAACATGATTGCCGGCTTGATGCCGATTGACTCGGGCGAAATCCTGTTTGATGGCAAGACCCTCAAAGACACCAAGATCGGCTATGTGTTTCAGAACTACCGCGAAGCCTTGTTCCCGTGGATGCGTACCATTGACAACATCGCCTACCCGCTCAAGCTGGAGGGCAAATCCAAAGCCGAGGTGGACCGGCGCATGGCCGAACTGGTGGCCTCGTTCGATGTCAAGTTTGACCTGAACCGCTTTCCCTACGAGTTGTCCGGTGGTCAACAACAAACCGCTTCCATCATGCGGGCGCTGGCGCCCAATCCCGAAGTGCTGTTTTTGGATGAGCCTTTTTCGGCACTGGATTTTGAGATGACGCTGTTCATCCGGGAGAAACTGCAAGAGGTCTTCATGCAAACCGGCACCACCATGCTGCTGGTCTCGCATGACCTGGAAGAGGCGGTGTACCTGGCTGATCAGGTTCTGCTGCTGACCAAGCGGCCGACCCGTGTGGCCGAAATCTTGCCCTACGGTGACGCTCGGCCGCGTACCACGGAAACCTTGTCCGAGGCCAGCTTCATCAGCGCCAAAAAGCGCAGCCTGGAGATTTTTCAGCGTGAGGTGCGCCGGTGACCGAAGAGCAAACCTTGGCCTATGTCAAAGCCACTGCCGCAGCCTTGAATTTGCCACTGGACGACGCGCGCGCCCAGCGTGTCGCCAGCCACCTGGTGCGTACCGCCGCCATGGCGCAGTTGCTTGACGATATAGTGATGGCGGCTGACGATGAACTCGCCGAAATTTACAGCCCCATGCCCTTCCAGCGCATTCAAGACGGGCGTAGGAAGCTATGAATAATATAGCAAATAATGACGCTGAACTGAACGGTTTTGAAATCGCCCAAGCCATTGCAACGGGGCAACTCAGTGCGCGCGAGGCTACGCAGGCCAGCATTGACCGCATTGAGGCAACCGATGCGCGGGTCAATGCCTTCATCAGCAAAAGTTACCCACGCGTCCTGCGTGAGGCCGATGCGGTGGACGCCCAAAGAGCGCGTGGCGAAGTGCTGCCCTCGCTGGCCGGTGTGCCCTATGCGGTGAAAAGCCTCTACGACATTCAGGGCGAAGTGACGCTGGCGGGCTCCAAAGTCAACCGCAGCCACCCAGCCGCCACTCAGGACGCTTTTCTGGTGAACCAGATGAAGGCCGCCGGAGCGGTTTTGCTGGGTGCGCTGAACATGGACGAATATGCCTACGGCTTCACCACCGAAAACTCGCACTACGGCGCCACACACAACCCGCATGACCTGAGCCGTATCGCTGGCGGCTCCTCGGGCGGCTCGGGGGCCGCAGTCGCGGCAGGGCAGGCACCAATCACGCTCGGCTCTGACACCAATGGCTCGATCCGGGTGCCCGCTTCACTGTGTGGTGTGTGGGGTTTAAAGCCGACCTTTGGCCGCCTGTCGCGCCGGGGCTCTTACCCGTTTGTGCACAGCATTGACCATCTCGGACCGTTTGCCGATTCAGTGCAGAGCTTGGCGTTGGCCTATGACGCGCTGCAAAGCCCTGACCCGCTGGACCCTGGATGTCACGCACGAGAGGTGCAGCCAGTGGCCGCCAGCCTCAGCCGCGGGCTGGAGGGTCTGCGCGTGGGCGTGCTGGGCGGCTATTTCCATGACAACGCCACGCCCGCAGCGCGCGAGGTGGTGCAGATCGCCGCCAAGGCGCTGGGCGCCAGCGACGTCGTCGAGTGGCCCGATGCCTTGCTGGGTCGGGCGGCGGCTTTCATTATTTCGGCCAGTGAGGGGGGCAGCCTGCACCTGCACGACTTGCGCAGCCAGGCCGATGATTTTGAGCCGCATTCGGTGGATCGTTTCATTGCCGGTGCCTTGCAGCCCGCCGCCTGGTATGTGCGTGCCCAACGCTACCGCCGCTTGTACCGGGCGCAGGTCAACGCCTTGTTCCAACACTGGGACATTTTGCTGGCCCCCGCCACGCCGGTGTGTGCGCCGGTGATTGGAACCGAGTGGCTCGACATCAACGGCACCCAGCAGCCCTGCCGCCCGGCCATGGGCTTGTTGACGCAACCCATCTCGTTTGCCGGTTGTCCGGTA